>JANTHH010000009.1 GCA_024762485.1 Chromatiales bacterium | reverse complement strand
GGGCCTGCAGGGGCAGTCGCTCGGCCAGGGCCTGGTGGCCGTCCTCCACCAGGGTGACCCGGGCGGACAGGCCCTGCTGCGCGAGTGCCTGTCCCGCGGCAGCCAGTGCCGACGGTTGCACATCGAAACCCCAGACGTGGCCCTCTTCGCCGACCTGTTCCGCGAGGAACCGGGTGTCGTGGGCATTGCCCACCGTGGCATCGACGGCGAGATCACCCGCCTGCAGTGCGCTGGCGATACGCGAGTGGGCGAGCCGGGTGAGGGGGCGGTGTCTCATGACAGTCGGGCGATGTCGGCATCGGCCGGCAGTTCCCCGCGGCCGTCCAGCCAGTTGGCGAAGACCCGTGCATGCCAGGGGATGGTGAGCGAGCCACGCCCCCCGAAGCCGTTGAACACCAGCAGCTCCGGGTGCTGCGGATGCGCCCCGAGCAGGGGGCGGCGATCGGAGGTGTTGGGCCGCACGCCCGCCCGGTGATCGGTGACCGCCGGCGTCGGCAGGTGCGGAAACAGGGCCTGAAATCCAGCGAGCAGGGCCTGCCGGGCCTCCGTGGTGGGTTGGCTGTCGAGCCGCTGGTGGTCGTTGGTTGCGCCGAAGCGGTAACCGCCTTCGGCGAGCGGCAGCAGCCAGTGACGGGCATTGATGATCTCGTCGGCCAGGGGGGTCTCGCTGCCCAGGGTGAGGATCTCGCCCTTGGCGGGCTGCAGGGGCAGCCAGTCGAACCAGGGGTTGCGGGTGGCCCTGTGACCCTCGCAGAACACCAGTCGCCGGCAATGCCGCTCACCATAGCGCAGCCCCCGGGGGGTGAAGTGCAGGGCGTCGGGTACGAAGGCTGACTCGCTCAGCAGGTCCTGGGCACGAAAGCGGTCGCGCAGCGCCCGCAGCAGCCGGCTGACCGCGAGGTAGCCGGTGTGGCGCTGGCGGAAGCCGCCGTGCCGGTCGTCCAGCTGGGCATAGCCGCTGCCGCCGGGCGGGAACGGGGCGCCCAGGTAAGGGGCACAGGCGGGGTCGTCACGGCGGCGTTCCCAGAAGCGGCGCTGCCCGGGCTCGCGGAACAGGCGCACCATGCCCAGCGGGTGCCAGAGCGGGATACCGAGGACCTGTTCGAGGGCGCGGTAGTCCTCCCCGGCCGCAGCCAGGCACTCCTCGAGATGTGGCAGACGGTTGAAGCGCATGCCGCCGAGGGGGTTGACCAAGCCGGCGGCGGCCAGTGAGGCGCTGCCGCTGTGGTGGTCGTCGATCAGGTGTATCCGCTGCCGACGCTGCAGCAGGGTCCAGGCCAGCAGGCTGCCGGCCAGGCCTTGGCCGATGATCAGGTAGTCGATGTCCGGTGCGCCCATGGGGCGACATTGTACCGGCTGGCCGTGGATGGGTTCAGAGGCCGATGTGGAAGCTGGCGAATGCCACCAGGCCGCCGATCAACGCGCCCGCCGCCACGTCGCTGGGGTAGTGGAGGCCCAGCACCAGTCGCGAGGCGGCCACCAGCAGGCTGAAAGGCACCAGCAGCATCGCCAGTTCGGGGAAGTGGCCGCAGACCACCAGGCTGAATCCCACCGCATGCATGGTATGGCCGGAGGGAAAGCTGTAGCGGTCCAGCGCCGGCGCCAGCCGGTGTATGTCCGGGTCGAAGGCGTAGGGCCGGTCGCGGACGGTCCATGATTTCAGCAGCTTGTAGAGACTCAGCGAAACGATGCCTGTGAACAGCATCTGCAGGGCGGTAAGCAGGCCTTCGGTGCCGTGTATGGCGGGCAGCAGGCACATCAGCAGATACCAGAACAGGCCATCGCCGAGTCGGCTGACAGTGGCGAAGAATCGCTGGGTCTCGAGCAGATCCCCTCGCCGGTTCCAGCGTTGGCACCAGGGTGATTCCAGGGTGTTCATGCGTTCAAGCAGCGTCTTCATGCCTTATCCCGCCCTCCGCCACGGAGCGGAAGATGTCTTCGAGTTGAACGAACAGCGCCGTCCAGCCGTGGCGCACTGCGCAGCGGTGGGCAGACTGCCCCCATTCGCGCAGGCGCGACAGGTCACTGGCGGCATCGAGAGCGGCGCTGATGAACGCATTGTCGTCCTCGCCCTCGGCCAGGCGGCCCTGCATGCCATCGACGATCAGTTCCGCCGCGGCGGCCTGATTGTAGGCCACCACCGGCAGCCCGCTGGCCATGGCCTCCAGTACCACGTTGCCAAAGGTGTCGGTCAGGCTGGGGAACAGGAACAGGTCGGCCGATGCATAGTGACGGGCGAGCGACTCGCCACGCTTGACCCCGGTGAGGATGACCTCGGGGCAGCGCAGGGCCACCTTTTCGCAGGCGGGACCATCGCCGACCATGATCATGCGGCAGCCCGGACGGTAGGCCTGCAGGCTGCGATAGCCGTGCAGCAGCAGTTCGATGTTCTTTTCGGGTGCAATCCGCCCGACGTAGAGCACCGCCAGCCCATCCTCTGCCAGCCCCCATTGTCGACGCAGTCCGTCATCGCGCCTGGCGGGGTCGAACAGGGTGGTGTCGACGCCACGCGACCACTGCCGGACGTTGTCGAAGCCCTGGGCGGTCAGGGTCTCCACCAGTGCCCGGGTCGGGACCAGGGTGGCCTGGCTGCGATTGTGGAAGCGTTTCAGGTGACGCTGGATCAGCGGGGCGATGACCCCCAGGCCGTAGTGCCGGCTGTATTGCGGAAACAGCGTATGCAGCCCGGTGACGCAGGGGATGCCGAGACGGCGGCAGGTGGCCAGTGCCGACATACCCAGCGGGCCTTCCGTGGCGATATAGGCGATATCAGGCCGTCGCTTGCGCCACAGCCGTTTCAGTCGCAGGTCGGTGGGCAGGCCGAACTGCAGCCCGTGGTAGCCCGGGATCGGCAGGCCGGGGGTGAGGTGTTCCTCGACCCCGGCCGGGATGGTGGCGGGTTGTCCGCCGGAGGGGGCGGGATGAATCAGTTGCATGTCGTGCCCCCGCGCGGCGAGGCCGTCCACCATCCGCTGCACGGTGTTGGCGACGCCATTGAGCTCGGGCGGGTAGGTCTCGGTGACGATGCTGATGAACATCGGCGGCGACCCTGGTCAGGCACCGTGGCCGACGGTTCGGGCGCGGCCATCGTCGGTCTTGCAGCCGGTCTGCAGCGCATCACGGATGGCGCGACGCGCCAGCTCGGCCGCGGCCTTGCGTTCGAGGCCGGCGAGCCGGATATGGGGCGTGAACACCACCCGCACCTGGGTGCGGGGGCGGCGCAGCAGGTTCCACAGGTTCTCGGCCAGGCTCTGGTTGCCGGTATAGGGGGCGAGGGTGTCGAGCTCGCCATCCACGTGGTAACGCAGTGCCACGGGGACCACCGGCACGCCGGTGTCGATCGCTGCCGCGAACAGCCGCGGAAAAAAAGGACGGACGTCCTGTCCATCAGTGGTGGTGCCCTCGGGGAACAGCGTCAGCAAACCGTCCTCGTCGAGCCGCTGGGAGAAGATGCGGGTGATGGCCTGGGTGTCCCCGGCGCCGCGCCGGATGAAAAGGGTGCCCGCCGCTGCCGCCAGCCAGCCCAGCAGCGGCCATTGACGGATCTCCGACTTGGCGAGAAAGACGGTGTGGGTGAGCGAGAGCAGCACCGGCACATCGAGCCAGGAGACATGATTGGCCACCATCAGCGCGGGTGGCTGCGGGCGATGGCCGCAGGCATCGATCTGCACCCCCAGGATGTGGCACAGGCGGTCGTTCCACCAGGATACGATGTGAGGATTGTGGTGGTAGTGACCACTTACTTTATCCCGCCGGCTGAAGAGCCATGTAAGCACCACGCCCAGCAGCAGGTGCAGGGCCAGGCGCAGGATGCGCCATGCCACCCGCAACCAGCGGGTCAAGTGCCGCTCCTGCCCGCCCGGCCCATGAAATGGCGGGAATAACTGGGATTGAGGTCATCCACGTCGAGAAGCATCAGCACGTCCGCCACGTTGAAGTCAGGGTCCCAGCAGGGCTCACCGCAGGCGCGGGCACCAAGGCGCACATAGGCCTTCAGCAGCGGCGGCATGGGCGCGGACAGGGCCGCCTCATGGGGCCGGGCCGCGATCTGCGGCAGGCCGCGGCGTGGCCGTCCCCACAACCCGGGTGCCGCCATGGCGTGTTGGCGCAGACGATTCATGATGGCCCGGGCCTGTATGCCGCCGTCTTGCAGGTCAATGCTGGCACAACCGAAAAGATAGTCGATCCGGTGCAGATTAATGTAACCGGCCAGCCCCGACCAGAGCACGGCGATGGCCGCGCCCTGACGGTATGCCGGGTCGATGCAGGTGCGGCCGATCTCCAGCCGCCTGCCCGGCAGGGCGAGGATGGCCGAGAGATCGAATTCACCTGCGGAATAGAAGCCGCCGGCCCGTGCCGCCTGATCATCGGTCAGCAGTCGGGTGGAACCGATCACCGGGCCCTGTTCACCGTCACGTACCAGCAGGTGCTGACAATAGTCATCGAAGTGGTCTGCGTCGATACCCGGTTCGGTGTTCTCCAGCCGGGCCCCGAGTTCCTCCGCAAATATCCGGTAGCGCAGTGCCTGTGTCTCGCGGATGTGCTCGGGGGTGCTTGCCAATTCCACCCGCAGGCGGGGCTTGGCGGTCTGACTCAGCTGTGGGATCGCGCTCATGGCGTTGTCTCATCGATTTCTACAGGATGGGCAAAGCCTAGGGAGGGGAAATGGCGGAAGGGTGTCAGGATGATGAAAAAAATGTTGCCGCTGGATGGGGCGCGTATGACAGGGCACGGTGGCAGCCATATGAATAGGTGAAAATCCCCGCATTTGCGGTGGCTGCGTTAACATATAAAGGATCTCTGGCCCGATGTACGCCGTATCCCGATGACCGAAACCACCGACAGGAATGACTATCCGCTACTCGACCAGGTCGAGACGCCTGCGCAGCTGCGCGAGCTGATGCCGGCGGAATTGCCGGCACTCGCGGATGAGTTGCGGCACTTCCTGATCGACAGCGTCTCGCGCACCGGCGGGCACTTGGCGGCAGGCCTGGGGGTGGTTGAGCTGACCATCGCCCTGCACCGCGTTTTCGAGACGCCCCGGGACAAGCTGATCTGGGATGTCGGCCATCAGGCCTATCCGCACAAGATACTCACCGGGCGCCGGGCGCGCATGGACACCCTGCGCAAGAAGGGTGGGGTGTCGGGCTTTCTGCGTCGTGACGAATCCGAGTACGACGCCTTCGGCGGGGGTCACTCCAGCACCTCGATCAGCGCGGCGCTGGGCATGGCGATCGCCGCCAAGCTGCACGGTGAGCAGCGCGAGCACATCGCGGTGATCGGCGACGGCGCGCTGTCCGCCGGCATGGCCTTCGAGGCCCTCAATCACGCCGGGGCCCTGGACATGGACCTGCTGGTGGTGCTCAACGACAACGACATGTCCATCTCGCAGCCGGTGGGTGCGGTCAGCAACTACCTGGCGCGGGTGCTGTCCAGCGGGTTCTACAACAAGGTCCGGGAGGGCAGCAAGCAGGTCTTCGGTCCGCTGCCCGGCGTCAAGGACCTGATGCACCGCTGGGAAGAGCACATGAAGGGCATGGTGATGCCGGGCACCCTGTTCGAGGAACTGGGCTTCACCTACATCGGCCCCATCGACGGTCACGATATCCCGCTGCTGCTGAGCACCCTGAAGAACATGAAGGCCATGCGCGGCCCGCGCTTCCTCCACGTGGTGACCCAGAAGGGGCGGGGATATGCGCCGGCCGAGGGCGATCCCTGTGTCTACCACGGTGTCACGCCCTTCAATCCCGATACCGGCAAGATGGAGAAGGCGGCCGGCAGCAAGACCTATACCCAGGTGTTCAGCGACTGGGTGTGCGACGCGGCCTCGGCCGACGAGCGGCTGGTGGCCATCACCCCGGCCATGTGCGAGGGCTCGGGGCTGGTGGATTTCGCCGAGCGTTTCCCCTCACGTTATTTCGATGTCGGTATCGCCGAGCAGCACGCGGTGACCCTGGCTGCCGGCATGGCCTGCGATGGCCTCAAGCCGGTGGTGGCCATCTATTCCACCTTTTTGCAGCGGGGCTACGACCAGATGCTGCACGACGTCGCCCTGCAGAACCTGGATGTCACCTTTGCCGTGGACCGTGCCGGCGAGGTGGGCGCGGACGGCGCCACCCATGCCGGCAGTTTCGATATGAGTTTCAGTCGCTGCGTGCCCAACATGGCGGTACTGGCGCCCGCCGACGAGGCCGAATGCCGCGCCTTGCTGCATACCGCCTACCTGCACGAGGGCCCGGCGCTGGTACGCTATCCGCGGGGCCGGGGGCCGGGGGTGTTGCCTGGCACCGGGCTGGATATCCTGCCCTGGGGGCGCGGCGAGATCCGCCGCGAGGGTGCCAACGTGGCGATACTGGCCTTTGGCACGCCGCTGCAGACCGCGCTGGCGGTAGGCCAGGCCCTGGGGGCAACGGTCGCCAACATGCGTTTCGTCAAGCCACTGGACAGGGACCTGGTGCAGCGTCTGGCAGAGACGCATGAACTGCTGGTCACCCTCGAAGAGAACGTGGTGATGGGCGGTGCGGGCTCGGCTGTCGATGAATGCCTGGCCGAGCTCGGCCTGCGCCCGGTACTGCTCAACCTCGGCCTGCCGGACCGCTATATCGAACAGGCCACCCAGGCCGAGCAGCTGGCGGAGGCGGGGTTGGATCGGGACAGCGTGCTGCGGCGGATCCGCCAGGCGCTGGCGGCGCACCAGCAGGCGCTGCCGCTGAATGCCGCGGCGAGCAAGTCCGGCTAGCCGTCAGGCAGCGTTGTGGGGACGGGCATGCCGGCCGCCTGCGGCATCGCGCTTCAGGCTTCACTGAAGACGGTCAGTACGCCGGTGTAGCCATAGAGCCGGTCGTGGTAGATCTCGCCGTTGGCGTAGAAGCCTGCCAGCGGCACGTCGCCAAGATGGGCCTGCACCAGCTGCAACTCTGCCGACGCCTCGCCGAACAGGTGGCGTCCCCGCCCCAGACAGCTGTGGTACAGCGCACCCAGCGGCCGCCCTTCCAGTCGCTGCGTCACCTCCTCCACCATGCGCACGAGGTCGTCGCGTGCGGTCTGGGCATCGCGCCTTGCGAAGCGGATCGCCATGCCGTTTTCCACGCTGTCGCCGATGGCGATCAGACCCTCGTTGGGATCGACCCCCAGCAGGTTACGTACCAGGTAGTCGCCGGTATCCGAACCGGCCACCGGCAGGGCGGCGAAGATATAGCCGCCGATGCGCGACAGGTCGCGCGCCAGGATCTCGCCGATCTCCTCCTTCAACACCTCCAGTGCCGGCCGGTCGTCGATGCGGAGAATGATGTTGCGCTGACACTCGGTGACGGTGTGTCGGCTGCCGATCAGGCTGCAGCCCTGGGAGAGCCCGGTCACCACCGGCACGGTGGATGACAGCAGCACGCCTGACAGGCCGCCAGAAACAGGCCGGTCGACGAACTGCAGCTGTTCGGTCTCGGAGGAGGTAAGCCCACCCACCAGATAACCGGCGCCGAGCCCATGACTTAGGTCTTCCACCAGGCGGGCGATCGCGGGGTTTGCCGGATCGCCGTGGGCAATGCCGAAAAAGGCCTCGTGGTCCTCGCGCCAGGGGCGGGTGGCGTGCAGGAATACGCCTGCATCCTCACGGATGGGCGGGATCAACTGGAAGTCGTCGTCCGCCAGCCCGGTGACCAGCAGGGCCATGGAAGGGGTGTCGTATTCCTCCCGGCCGGTGCTGCAGATGACCATCCCCAGGCTGCCGATCCAGTGCTGGACCTGGCTGTGGCTGCGGAGATAGTCGAGGATGTCACCGGCATGGCCGGCGAGCTGATGATGCAGGTAGACGAAACCGAGCGAACCCTGCCCTCTGAGATCGCCAAGTTGCGCCAGGGCATCGTCGCAGAGGTCGCGCCAGCGGCTTCCTGTGACATGAGCGTGGCGGAAGATGTCCATGAAAAAAACGGCGGCCAGGGCCGCCGCCTTTCCGGGGAGTGGGCGTCAGCCCTTCTTCGCCAGCATGTCGGCGATGATCGGCGCCAGGATCAGTTCCATGGCATAGCCCATCTTGCCGCCGGGCACCACGATGGTGTTGCGGCGTGACATGAACGAGTCGGGGATCATGTTCAGCAGGAAGGGGAAGTCGACACCGAATTTCTTGGGATCACGGAAGCGGATCACCACCATGCTCTCGTCGGGGGTGGGGATGTCCCGGGCGATGAACGGATTGGAGGTATCGACGGTGGCGACACGCTGGAAGTTGATGTCGGTCCGCGAGAACTGGGGCGTGATGTATTTCACGTAGTCCGGCATGCGGCGCAGGATGGTGTCGACGATGACGTCAGCGCCATAGCCGCGCTCGGCGGCATCGCGGTGGATCTTCTGGATCCACTCCAGGTTGACAATGGGCACCACGCCAACACCCAGGTCGACATTTCCGGCGACATCGGCATTCTCTGTCTTGACCAGGCCGTGCAGGCCCTCGTAGAACAGCAGGTCGGTGGGCTCGTCGATCTCCTCCCAGGGGGTGAACTCGCCCGGGTGATAGGTCTTGCCGTCGTTGAGCCGCTTGGTATGGAACTCTGCCTCTTCATCGCTGTGGATGTAGTAGCGGCGCTTGCATTTGCCGCTCTCGCCGTAGGACCTGAAGGTGTCCGCAAGCAGGTCGAAATGGTTGGCATTCTCGCCGAAATGGCTGAAATGGTTGTTGCCGCTGGCCTCGTGCTTGGCCATTTCTTCCTTCATCTCGGCACGGTTGAAACGGTGGTAGCTGTCGCCCTCGATAACCAGCGGGGTGATCTTTTCGCGGAAGAAGATGTGCTCGAATGCGCGCTTGACGGTGGTGGTGCCGGCGCCGGAGGAACCGGTTACGGCAACGACAGGGTGCTTCTTGGACATGGGACCCTCCCCATAAACAGTGTTGATTGAATGGTCTGGTTTTTGTGTCGGGGTTCGCTACCCCATGGGGAATCGTCCTCTGTACGAGGGCCCTTCCCCATGCGCAGCGAGCGCGGAACTATACCACATGGGGGCAGGTGGGTGCCTTGACGCAAAACAGCCCCGCCCGAGCAGGCTCGGGCGGGACTGTTTACGGGGCCGGGGAGTTATCCCCAGTCAGGGAGGAAAAGGGCCTTGTTGACGAACAGATGCGTCACGATACTGGCGGCGTAACCCAGTGCGATCACCGGCGTCCACTTCAGATGGCCGAAGAAGGTGTAATAGCCGCGGGCCTGGCCCATCAGTGCCACCCCGGCGGCGGAGCCGATGGACAGCAGCGAGCCGCCGACGCCTGCGGTCAGGGTCACCAGCATCCACTGACCCTCGGACATGTCGGGCAGCATGGTCAGCACCGCAAACATCACCGGGATGTTGTCGACGACGGCCGAGAGCACACCTACCACCGTATTGGCTGTTAGCGCGCCCCACTGGCCATACATGACCTCGGAGGCGAGGGACAGGTAACCGATGAAACCGAGGCCGCCGACGCACAGCACCACGCCGTAGAAGAACAGCAGGGTGTCCCATTCCGCACCGGCGATCTTGTTGAACACGTCGAAGGTGGGCAGGCTGCCGAGGCGCTCATCATGCTGCCGCTCTATCAGGTACTGTTTTCGGGTCATGCCATGGTCGAGGTGAGCCGTCATTTTCAGGTAGAAACCGAAGAACTGGAGATAGGCAAGGCCTGTCAGCATGCCGATGACGGGCGGCATGTGCAGGAAGTTGTGGAAGCTTACGGCGGTGACGATGGTCAGCAGGAACAGGCCCACGACAGTTTTGGCGCCACGTTTCATGGCCACCGCCGCCTCGCCACCCGAGGGCTGCTCGTTGGGCACAGCGAAGCTCATGATGGTGGCCGGCACCAGCCAGTTCACCACGGCGGGCAGAAACAGGGTGAAGAAGGCCCAGAAATCGATCAGCCCCTCCGGCGTGACGATGCCCTTCTGCCAGACCATCAGTGTGGTGATGTCGCCAAAGGGCGAGAAGGCACCACCGGCATTGGCCGCCACCACGATGTTGATGGCGCCGAGCAGTATGAACTTGCTGTTACCCCCGGCCACTGCCATCACCACGGCGCACATCAGCAGGGCGGTGGTGAGATTGTCGGCCACCGGCGAGATGAAGAACGCCAGCACGCCGGTGATCCAGAACAACTTGCGGAAACCGAAACCCTTCTTCACCAGCCAGGAGCGCAGTGCCTCGAATACATTGCGCTCGTCCATGGCGTTGATATAGGTCATGGCTACCAGCAGGAACAGCATCAGCTCGGCATATTCGAGCAGGTTGTGCCGGACGGCATGTTCCGCCGCCAGGACATCGCCACCCATTCTCGGCACCATGAAGGCGATCAGCGCCCAGATGATGCCCGCGGCGAGGATGACCGGCTTGGACTTGCGCAGGTGGGTGAATTCCTCCGCCATCACCAGCAGGTAGGCAAGAACGAAGATGGTGATGGCAATGGGTCCGACCCAGCTGTTGAGCAGGGCATGCTGGATCTGATCCATGGTCATGGTCGTATCCATGGCGGATTCAGCCAGTGCCAGGCCCGGCAGTATGAATAACAGTGGCAGTAGGGCGCGCAGTCTAAACACCTGGTTGGTCTCCATGATTTCTGGTTGTTGTGTCACATGCCCTAATCCATCGGCAGTGGGCCCGGTATGTTTAGGACTGTTTGTCCCGCCAGGGCGAATTGGATTCCTGGCATAACCGTAAGGATGATAGGTGATCGCGGGTCGCTCAGCCAGCAAGGCCGCTGCTTTATTCCGGGGGGAGGGTCTTGCCGGGATTGAGGATGCCCCGGGGATCGAACTGGTGGCGGATGCCCTGCATGAGTGTCAGGGTCGCGGGCTCGATCTCACGGGCTATGAAATCCCGCTTCTCCAGACCCACGCCGTGTTCGCCCGACAGGGTGCCGCCGAGTTGCAGTACCAGGTCGAACACCCGGTCGAGGCAGTCATGGGCGGCAGCCATGTTCGCCGGATCGTGAGGGTCGGTGAGCAGGTTGACATGGATGTTGCCGTTGCCGGCATGTCCGAAGTTGACAATGGTGATGCCGCTCTCCCGGGCGAGTCGTTCGAGACCGCCGATCAGGTCGGGGATACGCGAGACCGGCACCACCACGTCCTCGTTGATCTTCTTTGGCGCGACATTGCGCAGTGCAGGCGACAGGGCCTTGCGGGTGCGCCACAGTCGCTGTACCTCGTCCCGGGTGCTGGCCATATCCACCGTCAGACAGCCGGCATTGCGCGCGGCGTCGGCCACTTGGCGGGCGGCGGCGTCGATGGCCTCCTCGCTGCCGTCCACCTCGATCATCAGCAGGGCGCCGGCACCGGCCGGGAGATCGAGGTCAGAGTAGTCGCGCACCATGGCGATGGCCTGGCCGTCCATGAATTCCAGTGCACAGGGCGTCACTGGCTGGGCCATGATGGCGGACACCGCCTGAGCGGCGTGGTGGATGTCTTGGTAGATTGCCTGCAGGGTGCGCTTGGCGGCGGGCAAGGGCGTTAGCTTCAGGGTGGCCTCGGTGATGATGGCGAGGTTGCCCTCGGAGCCGATCAGCAGGCGGGTCAGGTCGTAGCCGACCACCCCCTTGCTGGTCATCACGCCCGTACGGATGGATTCACCGCCGCCGGTCACCGCCCGCAATCCGAGGGTGTTTTCCCGCGGTGTGCCGTACTTGACCGCCCGAGGCCCGGCCGAGTTGTAGGCGAGGTTGCCGCCGACGGTGCAGACCGCCGCGCTGGTGGGGTCGGGTGGCCAGAAGAAGCCATGGGGTGCCAGTGCGTCCTGCAATGCCTGGTTGGTGACTCCTGGCTCCACCCGGGCAATGCGGTTGGCGGGATCGATATCGAGGATGCGGTCCATGCGCTCCAGCGACAGCACCACGCCACCGCCGAGCGGCACGGTGGCGCCGGTGGTGCCGGTACCGCGTCCGCGTGCGATCAGCGGCAGGCGCTGCCGGTTGCACAGCTGCACCAGTGCCTCCACCTGACCGTGCCGGGTGGCGAAGGCCACAGCTTGGGGCAGGCCCTGGCGCCGGCTGTTGTCATAGCCGTAGGCCCAGCAGTCAGCGGGTGCGGTGAGCAGGTCCGGGCCGGGAAAGATCTGCGCCAGTTGCTCGTGTACACCGGCGGGGAGTGGGGGTGCCTCAGTTGGCGGGGATGTATTCAAACAGGCGTACCACGTGTTTCACGCCGCTGACGTAGCGGACCTTCTCGGTGACGGCATCGGCTTCCTCCGGGGTCAACAGTCCCATCAGGTAGACGGTGCCGAGGGAGGTGACGACCTTGACACGGGTGGGGTCGAAGTCCTTGAGGCCGGTGTCGAACAGCGCCAGCTTGACCCGGCTGGTGGTGTAGGCATCGGCGGTGGCCTCACCCCAGGTGCCCTCGGCGCCGATCTTGACCTCGTTGAACACCTTGCGCACCCGTGGCAGCCGGGCGATCTCGTCCGCCAGCTGACGGCTGATGGCAGCCGATTCGGCCTGGCCGGTCAGCAGTACCTGCAGGTTGTAGCTGGTGATGGCGATGTTGCTGTGCTCGGCAATGGCCGGATTCTGGTCACGCAGTTCCGCCGCCTTCAGGTAGATGTTCTTGTCTTCGAGGATGGTGCCGGCGGTGCGCCGGTCATGGGCGACGGTGGCACCGGTCGCAGCGGCACCGCCGACCACCAGCGGGGCGCAGGCGTTGAGGCCGAGCAGGGCCACCAGGGAAAGGCTGAGTAGTCTGATCATGTTGCGGGTTCGCTCTGTGAGGGTGATGGAACGGTCCACGGATTGCTCCGCTGTCATTTTCGCATGCGCACTCGCCCCTCAGCCAGGCTGGAAGGCATCGCGTATCCACTGCGGCGCGGCACAGCCATCGATGGCCAGGACGTCGAAGCGACAGGGCCCGCTGAAGCCGCTCTTCTGCAGATAGTGACGGGCCGCAAGTGTCAGGCGTTGCTGTTTGCGGGCGTTCACGCTCTCGGCCGCGCCTCCGAAGCGGCTGCGGCTGCGGTATCGGACTTCGACGAAGACCAGTTGTTCCCCGTCGCGCATGACGAGGTCGATCTCGCCGCCCCGGCAGTGATAGTTGCGACACACTTCACGCAGGCCCTGGCCGGCAAGGTGCCGGGCTGCCAGTTGTTCGGCCTCCTTGCCGCTGAGTGACATGGTGACCCGGCCTACGGTGCTGCCGGTACCGGCGCGGGTGGTGGTTCGGCGGCACGCTCCGTCACCGGGGCCGGCAGGTCAACGGACGCTGCCGGCAGCGCCATCTCCATTCCCTGCACGGGCGCATCCAGCACCTGGGGGGTATAGCCGAGCAATGTGATACCGTCGGCGGTGAAGCGGGCCCAGATCAGTCGCCGGGTGACATGCTGGTACGGGTCCATGCCGAGGGTGCCGGTCTTGCCATCGAGTATCTCGCCCGGAGTGTTCTGCAGACGCCGCAGGTGCGGCAGCAGGCGATAGCTGTCGATGCCCAGGGCATAGAAGCGTCCGTAGGGCCCCAGGCAGGCAGGGAAGGCCTGTCCCAGTGCGGTGCGCGACAGCGGGTCGTCGCCGTCACCGGCCAGCAGCCACGGCATGTCGGGGAGGAATATCCCCCGCAGATCCCTGTCCCTGGCCGGGTCGTAGTGACTGTCCCAGGCATGGGAGGTGGTATAGACCGGCAGGTCGCCGGCATGGTGGAACTGCAGTTGGGGCCGCAGCAGGTGCGCCTGGCGGCTCTTGGCGATCATGAAGATGGCGTCGGTATCGCCGCGGCGGCGAGGTTCGAACTGCAGGCGTTGCCCGAGGATGCGTTCCAGCTCGCGGTTGCGTGCCTGGCTGCGGTCGAGATGGAACAGGCGGCGGAGGGTGTCGGCGTAGTCCGTGGCACTGGCATCGTAGGCCGCCTCGCCGGCGATCTCGCCACCCAGGGCGATCCATCGCGCCTGGAACGCCTCGGCGATGCGCCGTCCCCAGTCGCCCGCCGGGGCGAGCACCACTGGCCGGCGCAGGCCGTCGCTCCAGATGCGGTCCGCTGCCTGGTGGGCCTCGTCCTCGGGCGACAGGCTGAACTGGTACAGGCTCTCCGGCGGGCGGTTGCTGGTGGCCACCTGGTTCAGCGCCAGCACCGGCACCGTCAGCTCGCCGGCGCGGACGAGCTGTTTCACCGAGTCCTTGTCCAGTGGCCCGATGATGGCTTCGGCGCCCGAGGCCACGGCCTCGTTGTAGGTTGGCCAGGCCTGGGCGGCGTCGCTGACGTCATAGAAGCGCAGCAGCGGGCGCTTGGCCGGGTCCTGCTGGTACCAGGTGGCGACGATGCCGTCACGGATGGCGGCGGCGACCCGGCTGTAGGGGCCGCTCTCCGGCAGCAGCACCGCCACGTGGGCGGCACGAAGATACTGGCTTTCGATCTGTTCGAAATAACCGTCGATCAGCTCCTGCATCGCCGGGTGGGTGGGATGAGCGGCGCGCCAGGCATCGAGTTGCTGGCGCAGGATCTCGGGGTCGTGTGCGAACTGCTTGATCACCAGTGCCAGCGACATCCAGCCACCGAAGATGCCCGGCGGCGAGGGTTGCAGCTGGTGCAGTGCCTGCTCGCTGAGCAGCAGCAGGGTGCGGACGATGGCCCGCTGGTTGTCGAGCCGGGCCTGCGGGTCGAGCAGCAGGACGTCCAAGGCCTGGCGTTCGCGGGCGCTCTCCAGGGCGTTGCCGCTGAGGCGATAGGCCTCGGCCAGGTCGGTGCGGTAGCGTATCCGCAGCGCCAGTGGCAGGCCCTCCGCGGGCCGGTCGTAGAGCTGCTCCATGGCCGCCGCCGGCTGATGCCGGGCGAGCAGCACCTCGGCCTTCAGCAGCCGAAGCCACAGGGTCTGGGCCGGATCCAGGGGCTGACGGGATAGCTGTTGCAGCAGGTCGTCCAGCCGGTCCAGGTCGTGCCCGGCGAGCAGGGCGTCGGCCGCGAGAAACTGGTATTGCAGCCGTGGCGGGCCGCTGTTGCGCTGTGCCAGCGCCAGGTACAGCTCGGCGGCCTGCAGTGGCTGGCCCTCGGCCAGCAGCTGCTCGGCGCGCAGTCGCTCGGTTTCGCGCCCGGGCTCCGTGCCGGGTCGCACCGTCCCCTGGGGGCCGCAGCCGGCGAGGGCCGCGAGCAGGATGCCGAGCACCAGGCCGGCACGCAATGTCTGGCTGACTTGCATGATGTTCTTCGGAAGGTCAGGATGGACGGACGAGTATCTTTTCTGTGTCCCAAGGTGTCAAACCAAGCCGGAATCCTCTATGTGGTCGCCACGCCGATCGGCAACCTGGACGACCTCAGCCCGCGCGCGGCCCGTGTGCTCGGCGAGGTCGACCTGATCGCCGCCGAGGACACCCGGCATAGCCGTCGCCTGCTCGGGCATATCGGTGTCAGCAAGCCGATGCTGGCGCTGCATGAGCACAACGAGAGTGCCGCTGCAGAACGGGTGCTGGCCGCGCTGCGCGGCGGTGGGGATGTGGCGCTGGTCTCCGATGCCGGCACCCCGCTGATCAGCGATCCGGGGTTTCCGCTGGTGCGTGCCTGCCGTGCCCATGGCCTGCGGGTCTCGCCCATCCCCGGTCCCTGCGCGCTGGTGGCGGCGCTGAGCGTCTCCGGCCTGCCCACCGATCACTTCCGCTTCGAGGGCTTCCCGCCGCGCAGCAGCGCGGCACGGCGCAGCCGTTTTGAGATGCTGGTCGATGACCCGGCCACGCTGGTGTTCTACGAATCCTCCCACCGTGTGCTCGACTCACTGGCCGACATGGCCGGGGTGTTCGGCGCAACGCGCCCCGCGGCACTGGCACGGGAGCTGACCAAACGGTACGAGACCATTCTTCACGGCACACTCGGCGAACTGGCCGCCCGGCTGGCGGCGGATCCGGATCAGCAGCGGGGCGAGTTCGTGCTGGTGGTGGCTGGTTGCCCGGCCGCGGCAGGGGATGAGGCGCTGCCGGAAGAGGTGCGCCGTCTGCTTGCAGTCCTGATGGCCGAGCTGCCGCTCAAGCAGGCGGCGGCCATTGCCGCCGCCTGGAGTGGCCTGAAGAAGAACCTGCTCTACAAGACCATGCTGGCGATGCAAGAGGATGAGCAGAGCGACTGAGCAGGAGGAGTGAAAAACTAAAGTTATCCGGGGTCTTGGCGCTAAGTCACCAATAACAAGAGTCGAGTCGGCGGGTAATCCAGTCAGTGGGTCAGTTTTTTCTCAATCGGGCAGGTCAATGCGTGGTGACCGTTGTGCAAGGCGCGCCGGTGGTCTGCCCGTGACCCTGGACCGCTCGCCCCTCAATCTGGGCATACGGCAGAAGATGCTGCTGATCCTGCTCGCCGTACTGCTGGTCGCCATTGGCAGTACCAGCTGGTTTACCCTGCAGAAGCAGGAACAGGACATCCTCGAGGCCACCCGCCAGCGTGGTGAGGACGTGCTCAGACTGGCCAGTCACGCGGTGGCCTTGTACACCGTCAGCTACGACTATCACAGTATTCAGCTGTTGCTCGACGAGATCGTCACCAGCCCCGATATCATCCGCGCCACGGTCACCAGTCCGAAGGGCAACATGATGGCCGAGGCCGGACCGCCCGCCTCGTTCGGCGAGCAGCGGCCGGTGTTCCGCAAGCCGGTGATGTTCGATGGCAAGCCAGCCGGCGAGCTGGCGGTGGAGCTGGATACCGAGGGCATCGTCCAGCAGGTCGAGCAGAGTCGTCGTGAGCTGCTGATGCGTGAGCTTGCGTTGGTGGTCATGGTGGCGCTCGGCGAGTTCCTTGCCCTGTCCTTCTTCATCGCCCGTCCGGTCTCCATCATCACGGACTCGCTGGACAGGAACATCGACGGGGACGGCCTGATTCGCAAGGATATCCCCATCTTCTCCAAGGATGAGTTCGGGGTCCTCGCCCACCAGTTCAATGCCATGCGTGAGCAGCTGAATGCTGCCAACAGGAAGTTGCAGTCGCGCATCGAGGCGGCCGACACCCGGCTGCTGGAGACCAACCAGGCACTGGTGCAGCAGGCGGATCAGCTGCAGAAGATGAACGACCAGCTGCTGGAGTTGAGCATCACCGACAATCTCACCGGCTTGTACAACCGCCGTCACTTCGAGGAGGTGACCGAGGTGGAACTGGAATCCTGTCGGCGCCATGGCGAGGCATTGAGCCTGGTGCTGCTGGACATCGATCACTTCAAGCGGGTCAATGACACCTATGGCCATGCAGCGGGTGACGAGGCACTGCGGGAGATCGCGCGGCTGATCCGGGACAACGTGCGGATCACCGATCTGCCCTGCCGTATCGGTGGCGAGGAATTCGTCGTAGCCTGCCGGACCACCGATCGGGAGGAGGCCAGGATGCTCGCCGAGAAACTGCGGCAGGTGATCATGGACACCCCCATCGAGCTGGGTGCGGCAACCCTCTCGATCACCATCAGCATCGGCCTGGCCACGGTGGATGGTGACAACAGCAGCTGCGTGCTCGACACCCATTTCAAGCATGCCGATGCCGCGCTGTATTACAGCAAGCAGCACGGCAGGAACCGTGTAACCCACTATGCCGACATGGCGAGAGAGACCTGACAGATGTCGATCCGACGAACCCTTCTACTGCTTGTGGCGCTGTTCCTTGGCCATCCCGCCGTACAGGCCGCGCCGGAGGTGCTGTATTTCGGCTCCGTGGCGATGGATATTCCGGCAGAGATGCACAAGCGACTGAAGCCGCTCACCGAGTACCTGAGCCGCGAGCTGGGCACCCGGGTCGAGCTGCGGCTGTCGCCAAACATGAAAGACGCGATCGAAAAGGTCGCCGGCGGCGAGGTGGATATTGCCTACCTGACCCCGGTCGCCTATCTCAATGCCCATGAAAAAGGGCAGGCGAAACTGGTGGTCAAGACCGTCACACGCGGCAAGGGCGCCTTCCAGCTGATGATCGTCGCCCGCGCGGATGGTGATGTCCACCGGGTAGAGGACATCAAGGGCAGGACCTTCGCTTTCGGCGACAAGCGGGCCCTGCTGCAACGCGCGGTGGTGCTGGCTGCGGGTGTCAGGCTCGAGGAGTTGGGCGACTACGCCTTCATCGGTCACTATGACAACATCGCCCGCGGCGTCGCGGCAGGCGACTTCGATGCCGGCATCCTCAAGGACACCAAGGCCTATGCCTGGGAGAAAAAGGGTCTGAAGATCGTCTATGCCTCCGACCCGCTGCCGCCCTACAACATCGCCGCAAAGAAAGATCTCTCCCCTGAGCTCTACGACAAGCTCAAGGCCGCCTTTCTCAGGCTTGACCCCGGCAATCCCGCCGACCGGGCCGTTATCAAGGCGCTGAGCACGAAATACGATGGCTTCGCCGAGACCAGTGACACGGAATACGACGTGGTGAGGCAGTTGGTGGCCCCGTTTCGGCAGTAGCTCCTGAACCGCTCTTTTCCCAGTGCCGGGAAAAGGGCAGCTGGCTCACCCACACTATTCGACACAGACCCCCAGCCGCTCGGCGGGGGCATCCTTGACCGCCCATGTTCCGCCTGCCCGCCCCGTGCTGTCGGACAGCGTCAGGGAGACTGGCGTGCCTGAATTTTCAGCGGTACAGCATGTCGCTGCTTCGCCGCTCGACCTTGGGCTCACTGGTTTCGAGTGTGGGATATGAAGGTGCATGCCGGCATGAACCGCCCGGCATCACGTGATGACATCTGTCGTTGCGGAACGCGGGGCCGCTCTTGCGCCGGGTTCAGACAAGCAGCCAGGCGACGAGGCTGATGCCGGCAATGAAGGCGGTCTCGCCGCTGATCCAGCGCCAGCGCACGGGGGGCGGGTTGCGTAATTCGCAGCTTGCATTGTGCAGGTCCATTTTTCGGGTCCTTTCGTTTCGGTCCCGGACATCGGTCCGGGACGTATATACATTGTGTTATGATCAGTATCGCATAGTTGCGGACAATATCAACACGTTGTGTATACATGGCCAAGACAAAGATTCTCAATCTGCGCATCGATCCCGATCTCAAGAAGCAGGCCAAGAAACTTGCCGAGAAGGACGGGCGCACCCTGTCGAACTGGGTTACTTATCTGATTCGGCGAGAGGTGGAGAAGCTTGAGAAGAAGGGGTGACCCGGTCGCAGCCGGTTGTCCGCTCAGGGCCTGTGATCCGCCCCAGGGGTATACGGTCAGGAAATGAAAAGGGCCCGCCCATCATTGCGATGGGCGGGCCCTCGTCGGCCGGGTTCCGGCTTATCGTCCCTGGACGCTGATCTTCCGGGTAATGGCCGACTCGTGCTTCGGCAGCCTGACGGTGAGTACACCGCGTTTGTAGCTCGCCTTCGCCTTGTCGCCCTCCACCTCGGCCGGCAGCGGCAATATCCGCTCGAAGTAACCATAGGCACGCTCGGTGACGTGGTAGCGGCCTTCGTCGCTGTCACGCTCGATACGTTTCTCGCCCCGTACGACCAGGTGCTGATCGCGCACCTCGATGTCGAACTTGTCCGGGTCCATGCCCGGCGCCTCGATGCGTACGACCACGTCCTTGGCGGTCTCTTTCATCTCCGCTGCGATCAGCCCCCAGGAGGGACTGCTCGCACGCAACTGGGCGCTGCTGCGGTCATCCTGATCGGCGTCCTCGCCCGGCATGAAGCGGGTAAGTGCGTTGGATGCGCGCTCCATCAGTGTCCGCCAGCCGCTCTGGATGCCCTGCCAGGTTCTTTCAAGTCCGCTGGAGATACTCATCATCCCTCCTCGGTAGTGGCTACCTTGATCTTCTTCGGGGTGGCCGGTGCCGCCTTGGGGATCACCACCTGCAGGACACCGTCCTGGCTGGTGGCGGAGATGTTCTCGGCATCGACTGTCTCCGGCAGGGTGAAGCGGCGGATGAAAACGCCATGCTGCCGCTCGGTGCGGTGATAGCCCTTTTCGGCGGTGGTCTGCTCGTGCTTGCGCTCGCCGCGGATGGTGAGCATGCCCTTGTCCATCGTCACATCGATGTCATTGGGTGCGACACCGGGGATGTCGGCGTAAAGCACGTACTTGTCGTCTTCCTCCTTGATGTCCACTGCGGGCACCCAGGAGCTGCCTTCCACCTGGGTCTCGTCATCGCGCAGGGCGGGGAACATGGGGCCCATCTCGCGCTGGATCTGATCGAGGAGTTTCCAGGGGTCACGTGTAATCAGTGTCATGTCGGTTTCCTCCGTGGTAAAAAATCGTCTGCTGAGCCCTATATGGATGCGCCCGGCGCAAAAACAAGGGGCGGGAACCAAAGTTGTTGCGCCGGTTCAAAGGGCTGCGTAATCTGCAAATCGGGAGTCGGCCGGACGGTCGCTGTTGCCCTCGGGCAATGGAGGAAAGTCCGGGCTCGAAAACGGGCAGGGTGCCAGGTAACGCCTGGGGGGCGCGAGCCCACGGAAAGTGCAACAGAAAACATACCGCCGATGGCCTTTGGGCACAGGTAAGGTTGAAATGGCGGGGTAAGAGCCCACCGCGTGGCTGGTAACAGCCGTGGCATTGCAAACCCCACCCTGAGCAAGACCAAATAGGGAGACCGCGATCTGATCGCAGCCTGTGGCCCGCAGGTGTCTCCGGGTAGGTTGCTCGAGGCACCCGGCGACGGGTGTCCCAGATGAATGGCCGTCCACGACAGAACCCGGCTTACAGGCCGGCTCCCACCTCTATCATTGTCACTCCCCCACTTCTCCACACCGAAGCAACCCGGACTTAAGGTTCTACTTTAAGTTCTGTTGCCACTGCGCTGTTTTTCTGGTTGTTATTACGCTTTTGGGTCCGCCCGCTAAGTGCTTGAGCGACAAGCAGTTTTCGCCGTGTTTTTGCTTGACGGGGGCGGGTTTGACGCCTAGTATTTGACTGAAGTGGGGAGAAGTGGGGAAAGAGGGATCTTTCACCCAACGGGGGAGAAAACGTGTTTCTGGGTGACACCAGTCTGAATCTCGATGCCAAGGGCCGCCTGGCCATTCCGGCCAAATACCGGGGTGGTCTGGTGGAGTGCTGTGCGTCGCGCCTGGTGGTCACCGCAAGTCCGTGGGATGCCTGTCTCTGGCTGTACCCCTATAACGAATGGTCCGAGATCGCCCGCAGCGTCTCCCGTCTGCCGGAGGCGGTGCCGGCCAACCGTGATGTCAAGCGCATGGTGCTCGGTCACGCCGCAGACCTGGAGATGGACGGCCAGGGCCGCATCCTGCTGCCGGCCTCGCTGCGTGAATACGCCGGCATGGAGAAGGCGGTGATGCTGGTGGGTCAGTTTCACAAATGCGAGATCTGGTCCGCCGACGCCTGGGCGCAGAAGAATGAGGAGATCCGTGCCGCGGCCAGCCGCCCGGATTCGGAACTGAGCGAGGAACTGAGGAATCTGTCCTTCTAGGTCATGGTCGATTATCACCAACACAAAACGGTCCTGCTCGACGAGGCGGTGGCGGGTCTCGCCATCAGGCCCGACGGTCATTATGTGGACGGCACCTTCGGTCGCGGTGGCCATGCCGCAATGATCCTCGACCGGCTCGGACCCGAGGGCCGGCTCTATGCCTTCGACAAGGACGAGGCGGCGGTGGCCTACGGGCGCGAGCGCTTTGCGGATGATCCGCGCTTTCTTATCGAGCAACGCAGTTTCTCCGCGCTGGAGGACTTCGCGCGGGCGCACGGCCTGGTGGGGCGTGTGAACGGTCTGCTGCTCGATCTGGGGGTGAGCTCACCGCAGCTGGACGATGCCGGGCGTGGATTCAGCTTCATGCAGGACGGTCCGCTGGACATGCGCATGGATCGCAGCAGCGGCATGAGTGCGGCCGACTGGCTGGCCGTGGCCGATGCCGATGAGATCGCCGAGGTGCTGAAGGACTATGGCGAGGAGCGCTTCGCCCGTCGCATCGCCCATGCCATCGTCGAGCAGCGGGCAGAGCGGCCACTGCAGACGACGGCGGACCTGGTGGCGGTGATCGAGCGTGCCATCCCCTTCCGCGAGAAGCACAAGCACCCGGCCACCCGCAGCTTCCAGGCGATCCGTATCTTTATCAACCGCGAGCTGGACGAGTTGCGCGCGTGTCTGCGGCAGTCGCTGGATGTGCTCGCAGTCGGTGCGCGACTGGTGGTGATCAGCTTCCATTCCCTGGAGGACCGCATCGTCAAGCGTTTCATGCGCGAGGCGGCAGAGGGGGATCGGCTGCCCAAGGGGGTGCCGGTGACCGGCGAGGCGCGCAATCGCAAGCTGCGGCTGATCGGCAAGGCGCGCAAGCCCGCTGCGGACGAGATCGCAGCCAATCCACGTGCCCGCAGTGCGGTGCTGCGCATCGCGGAGCGCCTCGCATGACCCGTGGGCAGCTGATGGTGCTGATCCTGCTGCTGTCGTCGGTGCTGCTGTCCGCGGTGGCGGTAGTGCACAGCAAGTTCCGTTCGCGCCAGTTATTCGTCGCGCAGCAGGCATTGAGCAAGCAGCGCGATACGGTGGATATCGAGTGGGGGCGCCTGCAACTGGAATTGGGTACCTGGGGTTCGCACACGCGGGTGGAGAAGGAGGCGAGGGCGCGGCTGGACATGCGCATGCCCCGCGCCGATAACGTTGTGGTGTTGAGGCGCTGACATGGCAACCAGGCGCGCCAAACGGGCGAAAAAGAACCGTCGGCAGGAGCAGGTCGCACCCAGTTATGTGGGGCGACGACGTGCCGTGCTCGCGCTGTTTGCACTGACGGTGGGTGCCCTGGTGTGGCGTGCCGCCGATCAACAGATCTTCGAGACCGATTTCCTGCAGTCCGAGGGGGCCGACCGGCACCTGGATCGGGTGGTGCTGCCGGCGCATCGGGGTGTGATCACCGATCGCAATGGTGCCGTGCTGGCGGTCAGCACGCCGGTCGACTCGGTGGGGGCCAATCCGCGCCTGCTGCGCCCGGACAGTGAGACCCTCGCGGCACTCGCCAGGGCGCTGGGCATGGGGCAGCAGGATCTGCGTCAGCGGCTGGCGCGCTACAGCAAGCGCCGCTTCGTCTATCTCAAGCGGAGGTTGCCGCCGCAGCAGGCGGAAAAGGTGATGGCGGTGGTGCGTGAGCACCAGATAAAGGGTGTGCGACTGGAGCGTGAATACAAGCGTTATTACACCGGTGGCGAGGTGTTCTCGCACCTGATCGGCTTTACCAACGTGGACGACCACGGCCAGGAGGGGCTGGAGCTTGCCTTCGACCAGGCGCTGAGCGGGCGGGCCGGTGCCAAGCGGGTGCTGCGCGACGGTCGCCGCCAGGTGGTGGACGACGTGGAGAGCATCAGTCTGCCGCGTCCCGGCAGGAATCTGGCGCTGGCCATCGACCAGCGGTTGCAGTTCCTCACCTACCGCGAACTCAAGGCAGCGGTGGTGCGCAACAAGGCGCGGTCCGGTTCCGCGGTGCTGCTGGATGTGCACAGTGGCGAGGTCCTGGCGCTGGTCAATCAGCCCAGCTACAACCCCAACCGCAGCCGCAGCAACAAGAGCGGGCGGCTGCGCAACCGTGCCCTCACCGACGTGTTCGAGCCGGGTTCGACCATGAAGCCCTTCACCGTGGCGGCAGCGCTGGAGAGCGGACGTTACCGCCCGGACACCGTCATCGACACCAGTCCCGGCTATTTCAAGATCGGGCAGGCGAAGGTCAGGGACCATCACAATCTTGGTCGCATCGATGTCGCCACGGTGCTGCGCCGCTCGAGCAACGTCGGCGCCAGCAAGATGGCGCTGGATCTGCCGCGGGAGGATTTCTGGCAGATGCTCGCGACGCTGGGCTTCGGTGTCGATACCGGCACCGGTTTCCCCGGCGAGGCGGGCGGGCAGCTGACCCATCCGGCCAACTGGGCGCGCATCGACCAGGCGACACTGGCCTTCGGTTACGGCATCTCGGTCAGCACGCTGCAGCTGGCCCAGGCCTATGCCGTGCTCGCCGCCGACGGCGTCAAGCGGCCGGTCTCGTTGTTGCGCGTCGAGCAGCCGCCCGAGGGCGAGCGTGTGTTCAGTCGCCGCACGGCCCAGGCGGTGCGCGGCATGCTGGAGAGCGTGGTGTCGATGCAGGGTACGGCGCCCCAGGCGGCAGTGCCGGGCTACCGGGTGGCAGGCAAGACCGGCACGGTGAAAAAGGTTGGGCGCGGCGGCTACAGCGACGACCGCTATCTCTCGCTGTTTGCCGGCATGGCGCCGGCGAGCAACCCGCGGCTGGTGCTGGTGGTGATGCTGGACGAGCCCACCGCGGGCAAGTACTACGGTGGGCAGGTGGCGGGTCCGGTGTTCTCCCGGGTAATGGGTGAGGCGCTGCGGCTGCTCAACGTCGCGCCCGATGATCTGCCGCCCGGTCAGGTGCGCCTGGCAACGGCGGAGGTGGCGCGATGATGGCCGATACGCGTCAAAACCCGGGCATGTCACTACGCAGCCTGCTGGCGGCGTGGCTGGATGCGGGCGCGGTGCCGGATCTGGCCGTCACCGGCCTGTCCATGGACAGCCGCGAGATCCATGCCGGTGACCTGTTCCTGGCCTGTGCGGGCGCTGCCGGCCATGGCATGGATCATGCCGCCCAGGCAGCCGGGCGCGGTGCGGTGGCCATTCTCGCCGAGCCGGGCGCGGACTGGGATGCGGCGCGACTGGAGCAGGCCGGGCAGTCGCTTGGCCTGCCGGTACTCGTCCTGCCTGGCCTGTCTGCACAGGTCAGCGCGATCGCGGCGATTTTCTATGGGCAGCCGGGTGAGGCACTGCGGGTGATCGGGATCACCGGCACCAACGGCAAGACCACCGTCAGCCACCTGCTCAGTCGGGCGCTGGATATACCCTGCGGTCAGATGGGCACCCTCGGCTACGGCCTGCCCGACCAGTTGCAGCCGGCCAGCCACACCACACCGGATCCGGTGCGCGTGCAGGCGTTGCTGGCGGGGCTGCGCGATGCCGGCGCACGTGCCGTGGCGATGGAGGTGTCTTCCCATGCGCTGCATCAGCACCGGGTGGCGGCAGTGCCCTTCCACACCGCCATCTTCACCAACCTGACGCGCGATCACCTCGACTATCACGGCGACATGGCGAGCTATGGCGAGGTCAAGGCCAGCCTGTTCCGCCGTCCCGGCCTGAAGCTGGCGGTGCTCAACGGCGATGACCCGCTGGGCCTGCAGCTGGCGCGCGAATTGAGCGGGCGCACCGCGGTGGTGTTATGCGCCAGCCGCAACAGTGAGCCGTGCTGTGATGCCCGCTATGTCTGCGCCGAGGATGTCCGTCTGAGCCCGGCGGGACTGGCGTTCCGGGTCAATAGCTCCTGGGGGCGCGCACAGGTCAACAGCCGTCTGCTCGGTCGATTCAACGTCGACAACCTGCTGCTGGTGCTCGCCACGCTGCTCGGCTGGGGCATGCCGCTGGCGCAGGCCGTCGCCCGTCTGGCCGACCTGCCGA
>JANTHH010000008.1 GCA_024762485.1 Chromatiales bacterium | reverse complement strand
GCCGATGGCGTGGCATCGGGCTGACGCACCTTCTCCACCTGTTCTGCCAGCGCAGCCGAATAGGCGTCACCCCCGCCATCGAGCAGGCCGCAGATACCCTGCATGGCGGACAGGATCTCGTCCGCCCAGTCGACCAGGGTCACCTTGCGCTCTTCACGGACCAGGGTCATCGCGGGCTCCCGGCCACGGTGGGCCACCCGCTCCAGATTGAGATTGATCGCCCGGTGTTCCGTATCGGAGATGGGCGGGCTGTCGGCCAGCAGGCAGAACTGCATGAAGGCCTCGACGAAACGCAGCTGCGACTCTTCCACCCCGAGCGGATGATAGGCATTGACGTCCAGCGAGCGCAGTTCCACGTAGCGGATACCTCGCCGACGCAACGCCAGCACCGGCTTTTCCATGCCCTCGAGGATCTGCTTCGGCCGCACCGAGCTGTAGTACTCATTCTCGATCTGCAGCAGGTTGGCATTGAGCTGGCGGTAGCTCCCCGCCACCTTGACGCCCAGCTCCTCCCACCGCGGCGCAGGCGTGCCGATGGCCTGTACCAGGCTGTCGATATAGCTGTCGAGGCTGTTGTAGCAGGCCTTCATCCCCAGGCCCTCCTCGCGCTTGTTCTGGTAGCCGATGTCCCCCAGCCTCAGGGAGGTGGCATAGGGTTCGAAATAGGTGGTCTCGTCGAAATCCCGGAGATAGGGGGAGCGCGTCTTGCCGGCGAGAAAGGACTTGCAGACCGCCGGCGAGGCACCGAAGAGATAGGGGATCAGCCAGCCGTAGCGCTGCAGGTTGCGCAGCATCCCCATGTAGCGGCTATCCCGGAATTGCCGCGGTTCACCCGTCTGCCCGAGCAGCTCCTGGTAGGCTGGCCAGAAGACCTCGGGCAGCGAATAGTTGTAATGCACCCCGGCGATCACCTGCATCACCCGGCCGTAGCGGTAACCCAGCCCCAGGCGGTAGATGTGCTTCATCCTACCCGCATGCGAGGAGCCGTACTCGGCGACCGGTATATGCGCATCACCGGCCAGCACGCAGGGCATGCTGGTTGCCCAGAGCAGCTCGTCTTCGAGCTTCTGGTAGACATAGGTGTGGAGATTGTCGAGGAACCCCAGTGCCTGCTCCACATCCGTGTAGGGCGGGGTGATGAATTCGAGCAGGGCCTCGGAGTAATCGGTGGTGATCCAGGGGTGGGTCAGCGCCGAGCCGAGGCTGCGAGGGTGCGGAGTCCTGGCGATGCCGCCCTCGCGGGCAACCCGCAGGCTCTCCTTTTCCAGGCCGACCTGGCCGCCCCGCAGCAGGCCGGCGCCACCGGCCTGGTCGAGATCGCGCAACCGCTGTTCAACTGTCCGCAACGCCACACCCCGTGTCCACCAATGGCGGTCCAGGCCGCCGGACCGGCGATTATAACCGGCACCGGCACAACCGGGTGGATCAGTGCAGCTGCGCAGTGCGCGGAGGCGAGGCCTGGCGGATGTAGTCGGTGAGGATGAAGGCCGCCTCGTTGAGCATCACCTTGTCGACCCGGTCAAGTAATTCCTCGTTGTCGTTGTCCCGGTCATCGGTGTCGAGGGAGGCCACCACCGCCAGCCCCTGGGACTTGCGGAAGCGGTTCAGGCTGTCCAGCCGCTGTTGCTCCCGCGCCTTCCACTGGGCCCTGCGCTCCGACTCCACCAGGGTCACGGTCTTCTGCTCGCGCGCCTTCAGCAGCTCCTGCTCCTGCTCGATGAGGAAGCGGAAGCCAGGGTCGGCCGCGATGCGGCTGCTGTGCTTGTCGCGCAGACCGGCCACGGTGCCGACGCCGTTCTGGCTGTGGCTTACCGGTTTGATACTGGCCCAGGGGATGGCATTCTCCAGCAGACGTTCGCCGTGTTCCGCCGCACCGCGCGCGGTCGGAAAGACGATGTCGGGCATCACGCCACGGTGCTGGGTGCTACCGCCATTGACGCGGAAGAACTGGGCCATGGTCAGGCGCAGCCTGCCCAGATCGCTCTCCTCGCGCACGAAGCGGCCGAGATCTATCAGCGCCTGTACCGTGCCCTTGCCGAAGGTGGGTTCACCGACGATCAGGCCGCGCCGGTAATCCTGGATGGCACCGGCGAAGATCTCCGAGGCCGAGGCACTGTTGCGGTCTACCAGTACCGCCAGGGGACCCTTGTAGACCTGTGCCGGATCCTCGTCCTTCTCCACCTCGACCAGACCGTCGGCATCCTTGACCTGGACCACCGGTCCCTTGTCGATGAACAGCCCGGTCAGCTCGGTGGCCTCGGTCAGCGAGCCACCACCGTTCTGCCGCAGATCGATGACCACGCCATCGACGCCCTGCCGGTTGAAATCGGTGAGGATCCTGCGCACGTCACGGGTGGTGCTGCGGAAATCCTTCTCGCCAGCGGCCTCGGCGGCGAAGTCACGATAGAAGGCGGGGATCTTGATGACACCGATCTTCCTGCCGGCCACCGGCTTGTCCAGTATCTCGCCGCTCGACGCCTGATCCTCCAGCTTGATCTTGTCCCGCACCAGGGTGATCTCGCGCCCCGGACCGTCGGCGCCGGCACTCTCCGCCAGGACGCTCAGCCGCACCACGCTGTCCTTGGGGCCGCGGATGAGGTCCACCACGTCCTGCAGACGCCAGCCGACCACGTCCACCAGCTCGCCCTTCTCGCCCTGGGCAACGGCGACGATACGGTCACCCGACTGCAACTCGCCGCTGGCAGCAGCCGGCCCGCCGGGCATGGTTCGCTGGATGACGGTGTATTCGTTCTCGGTGCTGAGCACGGCCCCGATTCCCTGCAGCGACAGGCGCATGCTGATGTCGAAGTTCTCCGAGCCGCGGGGCGACATGTAGCTGGTATGCGGCTCGATGCTCAGGGTGTAGGCGTTGATGAAGAACTGGAACACGTCATCGGCATCGAACTGGCGCACGCGCCGCAGGGTGCCCTCGTAGCGCTTGCGCAGGGTCTCCCGGATCTGCTCCTCCGGCTTGCCTGCCAGGCGCAGGCCGAGGATGTCGTTCTTGATGCGGCGGCGCCACAGGTCGTCCAAGGCGGCGTGGTCCTCCGCCCAGGGCGCATCCTCGCGGTCGAAGCGGTAGGACTCGTCGCGGGTGAAATCAAAGTCGTTCGCCTCCAACAGGGCCAGCGAGGTGCCTACCTGCTCCTCCACGCGACTGCGGAAGCGGCGGAAGATCTTGAAGGCAGGCTCGATGTCACCGCGTTGCAGGGCATCGTCCAGACGATGGCGATAGGTCTCGAAATCGGCGATATCCATGGCGCAGAAGAAGCTGCGATTGGGGTCCAGGGTCTCCAGGTAACGGTCGAGTATGCTCGACGACATCTGGTCGTCCAGCGGCAGCTTGCGGTAGTGGAAGCGCTCGACCACCTTGGTGATGATCACCGTGGCCTGGCGTTGCCGGGCATCCTCGTGCAGCGTGTCGAGGGATACCTCGGTGACCTTTGCATGTGACAGCCCCGCCCAGGCCAGCAGACCCAGCACACCACAGAGAAAACGGATCTTTCGCATCATAGACACCACGCCTGGCCGGGGTCGCCGAGTGGGCGCCGCAGGCCGATATTGACCATCAGATAATCGGCCTGTTCAGGACCGAGATAACCATGGCGGATGAGAAAATCCATCACCACCAGGTTGCAGTTTAGCTTGAAATCATCAGCTTCCCGCACGCGCTGCATCACATCCTCTATCGGCAGCAACAGGAATTCGCCGACCTCACCATCGGTATTTCGAGGCATGAAGTCGGCCGGAAGTTCCAGATCGTAACAAAACAGCACGTCCGGCTTCAGGCCCCTGGGGCCGAAATACTGGTAGCTGACCGCCCCCACCGGGCGGGCCTGGCGGGCCAGATCAGGCGCCATGCCGGCCTCTTCCCCGGCCTCCTTGATCAGGTTGTCCAGCGGGCTGATGCCATGTGGCAGACCGCCGGCCACCAGGTTGTCGAGGTGACTGGGAAAGATCAGGCGGTCGGCGGCGCGGCGGCCGATCCACATCAGTAACTCGTCGCCGTCGCGCACGTAGCCATTGAGGTGCTGACCGAAGGCGCGCACGCCGAACCAGGCCACGCTGCCGCGATCCAGGGTGCACAGGGCCTGATCCCGGTCACCCGCCGTGACCGGGTAGGGCTCATCGAGGTGGCTGTTGATCCGACCTGTTGCGACCAACTCACCGGTCACCTGCGCCAGTGCTGCGCTGCGGCTGGTGAAATCATCCAGCTCGGGATTGAGCTGCAGCCCCTGGGCGCAGGGCTGGAATACCCCGGTCCAGGAACGCAGTTCCTCGGCGAATGCGGGCCGCAGCCAGCCCACGGTCTGTCCTGCGATGCGCCAGGGCAGCAGGGGCTCGTCAACGGGTGGGTTGAGTGTGCGGATATGGCGCGTGAATCCAATGGCCATCAGCTTGACGTCTCCTTCTCGGCCTGCTTCACGGCCAGCCACAGGGCCTCTTGCTGATCGAGGGACAGCGACGACATGTCCATCCCGTGCTGCTGCAGCTCCTCCATGGCACGGAAGCGCCTCTCGAACTTGTCATTGGCCTGGCGCATCAGGTGCTCGGCGTCGTGCCCCAGCAGGCGGGCTGCGTTGACCATGGCAAACATCAGATCACCCAGCTCCTCGGCCACATCGGCCGGGTCTCCCGTCTCGATCGCCGTGGTCAACTCGGCAACCTCCTCCTGGCATTTCGCCACGGCACCCGAGGCATCCGGCCAGTCGAAACCCACCCGGGCGGCACGCTTCTGCAGCTTGTCTGCCCGCACCAGGGCCGGCAGGGCGCGGGCGACACCGTCCATCTGACTCGTGGCGGCATGGGGCTCACCCCTGGCCTCACGCTCCCGCTGCTTCTGTGCCTCCCAGGCATGGCGCAAGGCGGCCTCGTCGGCGTGTTCCACGTCGGCGAACACGTGGGGATGCCGGCGGATCATCTTCTCGGTGATGGCGGCGACCACGTCGTCGAAGTCGAAGGCGCCCTGCTCCTTCGCCATCTGGGCATGGAACACCACCTGAAAGAGCAGATCGCCGAGTTCCTCGCGCAACCCGTCTAGGTCCCCCTGGGCGATGGCATCGAGCACCTCGTAGGCCTCCTCCAGGGTATAGGGGGCGACGCTGGCGAAATCCTGGCGCAGATCCCAGGGGCAACCGCCTTCCGGATCACGCAGCCGCGTCATGAGGGTCAGCAGGGGTTCGATATCGCTCATGTGCTCCACAGGGCAGGCAGGATGGCTGAGATCTGACAGTTTATACCCGTGCGGAATTACAGGAAAAAGCACATCCGCCGTTATCAGGTCCAAGCAGAAAAAGGAAAGATGTCATGACCTGGGGTCGCTTGAGATTCGCCAACACCCGCCTATATGGAACAGCCTGCCTGCTGGGCATGTGCTGGCTGATGTTCAGTGGTGCCGTACCGGCGGCATCGCCGAGCAGGGAACTGGTGATCCTCAACTGGTCCGAGTACATGGATCCGGCGCTGATCGAGGGTTTCGAGCAGGCCCACCAGGTCAAAATCAAGCACATCTATTACGAGTCGGATGATCACCGCGACCAGCTGATGGCACAGACCCGGGGCCGGGGGATGGATCTCATCCTCGTCAACGGCCCGGTCATCGAGAGCTATCGTCGCCAGGGCTGGCTGCAGCCACTGCCGGAGGCACAGATGCCGAATCTGAAGCTGATCGAGCCCCGCTGGCAGCAGGCCTTCGACAGCGCCCCCGGCTATTGCGTGCCCTATGCCTGGGGCACCCTGGGCATCGCCTACCGCGCCGACCTGGTGAAGGAACCGATCACCCGCTGGCGGCAGTTCTTCCAGCCTGCAGCGGAACTGCACGGCAAGATCCTGATGGTCAACAGCTCGCGGGATGTCATCGGCATGGCGCTGAAGACGCTGGGCTATTCACTCAACAGCGAGGACCCCGAGCAGCTGAAAGAGGCCGAAGCGCTGTTGCTGGGACAGCGGCCTGCTGTCGCCCAGTATGGGTATTTCAACCTCAACGAGACCTCCAGCCTGGTGAAGGGCAGCATCGTTGCGGCCATGGCCTACAACGGCGACGCGCTGAGTCTGCAGGAACACGATGAAAACATCCGCTACGTGCTGCCGGAGGAGGGTGGCAATATCTGGGTGGATCATTTCTGCATCGCGGGTCATGCCAGCGACCCCGGACTGGCAGCCGCCTTCATCGATTACATCAACGAGCCACAGCGCGCGGCGCACAACGCAGAGGCGTTGTATCAGGCGACACCCAATCGCGCCGCCGAGAAGCTGTTGCCGGCGGAGATCCTCGCCGACCCTGCCATCTACCCCGACGAGCAGGCCCTGGCCAGCTCCGAGTTCTACGGCAAGCTCTCCCCCCGCGGACTCCGCCGCCGCGCAGCCATCTTCGCCCGCATCAAGAAATGACCCCGAATAGCGCCAGGTCTCCCGCACCCGATGCAGCTGCGTAGCAAGAGTCTGCTGCTGCTGATCCCGCTGATCGTCCTCCCACTGCTCGCAGTGGGGGGGCTGGCCTATGTCCAGCTGAGCCGGATCAGCGAGGGCCTTACCACGCAACAGGTCACCACCATGCTGGAGCAGGCCGCACGGCTGACCGAGACCCGGCTTGCCGCCGCGCGCACCAACCTGAAACAACTCGCTAGCCACCAGCTGATCCGTCAGTACGCCCTGCTCGACGATGCAGCCACCCGCTACCACCTGCTGCTGCCCCAGCTGCTGACCCTGTTTCGCGACCTGCAGGATGCCCAGCCAGACTATTATGAGATCCGCTTCATACTCCCCGACGGTTTCGAGGATGCCCAGTGGCTTGACAGCGATGTCGCCGATGACGCCGACGAGGTGGCGGACCGGCCCTATTTTCACACCATGGCCGAGGCCACGACGGATGACCTCACCCAGTTGATCCGGGACGAGAACACCGGCCTCCCGGCTGTCCTGCTGAGCCACCGCTTTCTGCTCAACAACCCGGCTGTGGATGCCATCGGCGTACCGCCCAGCCTGCGCGGTTACCTTGCGATCAACAGCGACCTCGACTTCCTGCAACAACAACTCGATCTTTTTCACATCGGCAAGCAGGGCATCCTGCTGGTACTCGATGCCCGGGGCGAACCCCTGCTGTTGCCCCATGCTGAGCGGGGCAAGGAGATCGTGGATAGTGCACTGACCGCCCTGGCCCGGCTCGAGATCGGCGAGACGCCCGGCTCGTCACTGGTCAATCTTCGCCTGCCCTCCGCCGACCTCATGGTGGCCCAGCATGCCTTACCACTGGGCATGCGCCTGGTTGCCTTGATCCCAACGGCCGACCTCCTTGCAGAGAGCCGCTCACTCGGCATCCAGGTTGTGCTGATCACCCTGCTGGCCATCGTGCTGATCAGCGCCTTCGTCTATGCCGCGATGAAACACCTGATGATCACCCCCATCCACCAACTCAATGCCGCTGCCCGCGCGGTGGGACGGGGGCAACTGCAATATCCGTTGCAGATCGACAGCAATGACGAGATCGGCACCCTCGCCGACAGTTTCCAGTCCATGTGCCAGAACCTGAAGCGCTCGCGCCAGGAGATTGAATATCTGGCCAATCACGACAGCCTGACCGGGTTGCCGAACCGTGCGATGTTTATGGAATACCTGGTCACCACGCTGTTCGAGGCCAGGCAGAAAGGTCAGCGGCTGGCCCTGCTGTATTTCGACCTCGATGACTTCAAGCAGATCAATGACAGCATGGGCCACCAGGCCGGCGATGAACTGCTGCAGGAATTGGCAGAACGACTCACCCTCAGCCTGCGCTGGCGCAGCGAACACGAGTCCGGGGGTGACCATGAAAACCACGACCTGGCCGCACGCCTTGGCGGTGACGAGTTCGTAATCCTGGTGGACAACATCGACGGTCCGATGAGTGCCATCGCCGTGGCTGACCGACTGATGCAGGAACTGCTCAAGCCAGTCGCCCTCGCCAACCAGGAGGTCTACGTCAACTGCAGCATCGGCATCACCCTGTTCCCGGACGATGCCAACGACGCCGGCACCCTGGTCAAGCACGCCGATATCGCCATGTACCATGCCAAGGAAAACGGCAAGAACCACTATCAGTTCTACTCCGACAGCATGAACGCGGCCATCCAGCAGCGCATGACCATCGGCAACCGGCTGCGCCATGCGCTGGACAACCATCACTTCGAGTTGCACTACCAACCCAAGGTCAGCCCCGTCGACGGCCGCATTCTCGGCATGGAGGCCCTGCTGCGCTGGCACGATCCTGACGAAGGCATGATCCCCCCCGCCACCTTCATACCGGTGGCCGAGGAGAGTGGACTGATCACCCCGATCACCGCCTGGGTGATCAACGAGGCCTGCCGCCAGGCCCGCGCCTGGCAGGACGCCGGCCTGGCGCAACTGCCGATTGCGGTGAACGTGTCCAGCATCCAGTTCAAGCGCAAGGATCTGATCGGGATGCTCGAACGCTCGCTCGAAACCCACGATCTCGACCCGGCCTGCCTTCAGGTGGAATTGACCGAGACCTCGCTGATGTCAGGCACCGAGGATGCACTCGAGGTGCTCGGTGAATTGCGGGAGATGGGTGTGCGGGTGGCGCTGGACGACTTTGGCACCGGCTACTCGTCACTCAGCTATCTAAACCAGTTCCCCATCCAGACGCTGAAGGTGGATCGCAGCTTCGTGCTCACCATCAGCGAGGACGAGTCGGACTGCGCCATCGTCTCGGCGATCATCGCCCTCGGCCATGCGCTGGGGCTGGAGATCGTCGCCGAGGGTGTGGAGACCGAACTGCAGCACGACTATCTCGCCCGCCAGGGCTGCGACCTGATCCAGGGCTTTCTCTACAGCCGGCCGCTGCCGGCGGCGGCCATTACCGAGATCCTCGGCAACGGCGGCCGGCTGGAACCGGAAAAGGCGGCCTGAGGCTCAGGCCAGGCCGAGGGGATTGTCCGGATCGATGCCTTCCATGAAGGGCAGACGGCGATCGCGGTGGGTCACCTGATAGACCAGTCCCATCCAGTTGCCCACCACCGCCTCGGCGGTATCGTGCCAGGTGTTGTCCAGCCACGGCTCGATCAACTGCTCCGGGAAGGCCGGCAAGTCGCTGTCGGCTGCCAGCGCCGCGTCGAGGCGATGACGATACTCGCGCAGCAGGGCCTGCTCGCGGGTTGCCAGGTAATGGTCGGGAAAGGGCGGATAGTCATCGCGTCTGCCCTCGGCGAACAGCAGCACCTCGCGCTTGTATTCCTTGAGCAGTGACACGGTGTCGTATTCCGGGTGCCCCTGGAAGAACACGAAGCGCAGGCCGTCGGCACTGGTGGCCAGGTGCACGCCCACCGCGTCGCTCTGCGCCAGTACGCGCAGTCCGGCGGACGCGAACTGCTGCGGGCTGACCGCGTTCCAGCGCGAGTGCGGCACGTCGAAGCGGGTATTGATATCCCCCACCAGCGGGTGCGACTTGGCCGTCACCCGGTGCTCGAACACCCCCCAGATCTTGTCCGGCTGGGGCACGCGCTGCTGGCCATAACGGAACTGCAGCACCGCATGGGTGGCCAAGCAGGAACACAGGGTGGAGGTGACGTTCTCCGCCGCCCAGTCGATGACCTCGATCAGCGGTTCCCAGAAGGGCTGGCTGGAAAGCTCCGGCCCCACCACGTTGGCACCAGTGATGATCAGCGCGTCCAGACCTTCCTCGCGCAGCTGCGCGAAGCTGTCGTAATAACTGTCGATGTGGGCCTGCGCCTTGGGGCTGCGCGCCAGTTCGGGCAGGGTGAAGGGGTGCAGGTAGAACTGGGCGATGGGGTTGCTCTCGCCCACCAGGCGGAAGAACTGGCGCTCGGTGGCGGCCAGTGCCGCGTCGGGCATCATGTTCAGCAGACCGACGTGCAGTTCGCGGATCTCCTGCCGGCCGGCCCGTTCCGGCGACAGCACCGTCAGGCCCTCGTCACGCAGGCGGGCGAAGCTGGGCAGCTCGTTGTGGGCGACGATGGGCATCAGCTATCTCCGTTCATTCGCTGCGCGCGATGGCGGTTTCCAGCAGCGCAAGGAAGTCCTGCTCGTCGCGCACCTGGGCCACCTCCTGGGAGGTGACGGTGTAGCCATGGGGTTTGGCGATGGCCTCGTAGCGCGGGATGCGGGAGTGGAACAGACGTGGGAACACCCAGCGGGTGAACGCGTCCGGGTCCATCTCCGCGGCGTATTCCAGCCCCTGCTCGGCCAGGTAGATCGCCAGCTGCTCCTGCAGGAACTCGGGCCGGTAATAGAGTGGCTTGGGATCGCTCTGGGCACGGCGGATCAACTTGTCCTCCTCTTCCCTGTCGGTGACCTGGATGTAGAGGATGAGGGTGTGCCTGACCAGGAGGTCGATCACCCCCGGCTCCTCCAGCTCGCACAGGCTGCCACCCACGTCGTTGACGAAGTGGGGGTAGCCGTAGATCGCACGCGCCTTGTCGACGAAGGCCGGCACGTCATACATGGCAGCGATCTCCGCCTCGCGATACCGTGCCTGGCGCTGCACGAAGTCATCCAGCTCGACACCCCCCAGCGCCGGGTTGCCGAGCTTGCCGACGAAGGACAGCACCGGTCCCAGGTCGGTCACCTTGATGTTGTTGCGGATGTAGATCCAGTCCTTGCGCAGCAGCTCGCGCAGGAAGGGCACCTGCATGGCCTGCTGCTTGATCAGGTCGAGGATGGGCTCGTCGAGATAGCGGGTGCCGATGCGGTAGTCGCCCGAGTAGTGGAACCAGTGATGCTGGCGCAGCATGTCCGAAAGGTGGGTCTTGCCGACACCGGACATCCCCAGCAGGGTGATCTTCTTGTGATCCCAGGCGCGAAACGCCTCAACGCTGAACTTCACTCGCTTGCTCCCCCGGTTCGGGCAAAGGGGGGATTATCGTTCATGCGGGGAGCTTCGGGGAAGGTGCACGGCTCAATTGGTCCCGGCCGGCAGCTCAATGACGGCCCGTCAGGGAACAGGATTCCACCCAATCATTGGAACCAGCACACAGATCCGACAGCCCCTTCAGGCGACGCAATCAGTGAGACATGAATCCACCTCCCACCCCCCTGCCAGGGACTATACTGTCCCCACACGAACTGTTGTCGAAGTACAAGGAACCAAGACATGCAACTGCGCAAGACACTCGTTACCACGCTCACCCTCACCTTCCTCTTCGCAGGTGCCGCCGATGCCGGCCCCCTGAAGCGGTTTGCCCACGAACGTATTGACGCGGCCACGCCAAAGATCATCGGCGGCACTGACGCCCAGCCAGGCGACTGGCCGTGGATCGTTGCACTCATACAATCCGGCATCAGTGACAACTTCCAGGGGCAGTTCTGCGGCGGCACGCTCATCGCGCCTGACTGGGTCGTCACTGCCGCCCACTGTACGGACGGAAAATCCCCTGGCGATATCGACGTACTCGCCGGTGTGACCGATCTGAAAAATGATATCGGTGAGCGCGTCGCCGTAAAGCGCATCGTCCAGCACCCGGAATTCAACAGCCGCAATCTGGTCAACGACATTTCATTGCTGCAACTGTCCTCGCCCGTCAGCCCCACCCCCGCAGCCACCGATGTCGGCCCGGAGACCCACGAGGGTGAACTGGCCACCATCATTGGCTGGGGCGATACCGACCCGACATTCCGTAACGACTTTCCTTTCATCCTGCAGCAGGCCGAAGTGCCTGTGATCAGCAATACGCTCTGCCAGAGCATCTATGGCAGCTCCATTACCAATGGCTCGCTCTGTGCCGGCTATGCCGATGGCGGTAAGGACACCTGCCAGGGTGACAGCGGTGGTCCACTCGTCCTGCCCACGGCCACTGGCTGGGAGCTTGCAGGCATCACCAGTTTCGGCAACGGCTGCGCCCAGCCGGGCTTCTACGGTGTCTATACCCGGGTAGCCACTTATGAAACCTATATCGATGACTCGCTGAATTTCGACTATGTCGCCTGTGCCGATGCCAATGGCGACTCCGTCATCAATGCCGACGACATCACCGCACACAAGGCCGATGGTCGCAGTGAACTGATTACCTGGATCAACAATTGTTACAAGACAGGCAGCGCCTGTGGCGACCTCAATGAGGATGGGCAAGTGACACGGGCTGATCTGTTCCTCAAGTGGATTGAGATCAGGAATGCGCACAACGACTGGCTGGCGGTCTGCTGGACCCCCGAGGCCTCATGACCTGAACTTGAAACTGAATGACGAGAAGGGCCCGCCAACCAGCGGGCCTTTTGCTGTACGCAGCATCCGGAACAACGTGATCAGAAATCCCCTGTCCTTTGCAGCGAAAGCACCCGCCGGACCAGATTCTCTTGGTGCGCCCAGCGGCTCGAACCCTTCTCCCGGACACACAAACCAAAAGGGCCCACCTTTCGGTGAGCCCTTTCGGCTTGTATGGCGCGCCCGGAAGGATTCGAACCTCCGACCTTTCGGTTCGTAGCCGAATGCTCTATCCAGCTGAGCTACGGGCGCTTGAACGAGGTGCGAATTCTACGGATGACACTTCAATGTGTCAACGCCAGCCTGCTTGCATCGTGCCTGTTTATGATTCGAGGGTTCGAATGGGTGCAGGCCGGGCCAACTGCCAATGACTGGTCTCGCGCACAAAGAAAATATGGCGGAGAGAGAGGGATTAGCTCCCTTTGGTCGCTGCTGCTTCGCGCTCGCGCGCTACGCGGTCGAACTGGCTTTTTGATTCGAGGGTTCGAATGGGTGCTGGCCGGGCCGACTGCCAATGGCTGGTCCCGCGCGTAAATCAAATATGGCGGAGAGAGAGGGATTCGAACCCTCGATGGAGCTATTAACCCCATACTCCCTTAGCAGGGGAGCGCCTTCAGCCGCTCGGCCATCTCTCCAGAAATCGATGTAGCTGCCCAAGGCTGTCGGGACCAGCATCGCGTTGGATGCTGCTCGGGACCGCCTGCGACGACCTTGATAGCCGCTCATGGGGCGCTTCAACCAGGACAGATTCAATCGCTGTATCTGCCCGGGCTGGCAATTGTCTACACTTCCAGTCCTGAATGCAATAACGGGGTCCAAGGACCCCGTTATTGTTACTGCTAACCTACCTCGTCATGCGTGTTCAGGCTTCGCTTTCTTCCTGTTCACGCTTGATTCGGTCGTAAATTTCCTCTCGATGCACAGTAACATCACGAGGTGCGTCAACGCCGATGCGGACCTGGTTGCCTTTGACACCCAGCACGGTGACAGTAACTTCGTCACCAATCATCAACGTTTCGCCAACCCTTCGGGTCAGTATCAACATTTTAAACTCCATGAACGGGGTACTCGGCACGAGAAGGCCTTCCTTGCCGTCTCGTGCCTCGTGTCCCGGTAGCCAACCAAGCAATATGAAAAATATCCCGTTTCTTGTTTATGACGGAATGATGAAATTCTAGCATCAGGTCCTTGAAAGAAGAACCTGAAAAGGGAATTAGGCGCCCGGATTGGCCTCCTCGAGACCAAATGCGTCGTGCAGTGCACGCACACCCAACTCCAGGTATTTCTCGTCGACCACCACCGAGACCTTGATCTCTGAGGTGGAGATCATTTGGATATTGATCCCCTCTTTTGCCAGCGTTTCGAACATCTTGCTGGCGATACCGGCATGTGAGCGCATGCCCACCCCCACGAGTGAGATCTTGACGATCTGGTCATCAGCTTCGACTTCGCGGGCCCCGAGTTGTTCCGCGGTCTTCCGCAAAATCTCCAGGGCCTTTTCCTGCTCGCTGCGATGCACCGTGAAGGTGAAGTCGGTGGTGCCGTCCTTGGCGATGTTCTGGACGATCATGTCGACCTCGATATTCGCTTCGCCGATCGGACCAAGGATCTTGTAGGCCACCCCGGGCTGATCAGGCACGCCTCGGACAGTGAGTTTGGCCTCATCGCGATTGAACGCAATACCGGAAATCTTCGCCGCTTCCACGCCGTCTTCCTCCAGGGTTATCAGTGTGCCTTCGCCATCGACTTCGTCGAAACTGGACAATACCCGCAACGGCACGTTGTATTTGCCGGCAAACTCGACGGCCCGGATCTGCAGCACCTTGGAGCCGAGGCTGGCCATTTCCAGCATTTCCTCGAAAGTGATGCGATCGAGCTTGCGCGCCTTGGGCTCCACCCGCGGGTCGGTGGTGTAGACACCGTCCACATCGGTGTAGATCTGGCATTCATCGGCCTTCAGCGCCGCCGCGATGGCCACGGCCGTGGTATCAGAGCCTCCGCGACCGAGGGTGGTGATATTGCCCTGTTCATCGACACCCTGAAAACCGGCGACCACCACCACGCGCCCGGCATTGAGATCGTGGCGGAGACGAGCGTCATCGATATCAAGGATACGTGCCTTCGAATAGGCGCTGTCGGTACGGATGTGCACCTGTGAACCGGTGTAGGAACGGGCATCGCAGCCCGCCTTCTGCAGGGCCATGCTGAGCAGCGCGATGGTGACCTGCTCGCCGGTGGAGACCAGTACGTCCATCTCGCGTGGGTCAGGATGCGGGTCGATCGCCTGGGCCAGGCCGATCAGGCGATTGGTCTCGCCTGACATGGCCGAGACGACCACCACGACCTGGTTGCCCCGATCCACCCAGCCCTTGACGCGACGCGCAACATTCTCGATGCGCTCCACGGTCCCTACGGAGGTACCGCCATATTTCTGGACAATTAACGCCATGTTCGCCGATTTTGCCGAGTTAGCACTGAAACGGCCCGGCATTGCCGGGCCGCGTGGGCTGCCGATTATGACACAGAGCCCGTAGTCAGGTCAGACGTTCCCGCGCCCAGGGCTCGACCAGCGTCAGGGCGGCCGGCAGTGCCGCCGGGTTGGAACCACCAGCCTGGGCCATGTCAGGCCGGCCACCGCCCTTGCCACCCACCTGCTCTGCCACCAGCTTCACCAGATCACCGGCACGCGCACGGTCGGTACAGTCCTTGGTGACGCCCGCTACCAGACTGACCTTGTCACCCGCCACGCTGGCCAGTACCACAACCGCGCTGCCGAGCTTGTTCTTCAACTGGTCGAGGGTTTCACGCAGTGTCTTCACGTCGGCACCCTCCAGCTGTGCGGCCAGCACCTTGACGCCGTTGACATCCACGGCCTGGCCCACGAGATCCGATCCTGCCGAAGAGGCCAGCTTGGCCTTTGTCTGCTCCAGTTCCTTTTCGAGTCGCCTGCTGCGTTCGACCAGGCGCGCGACCTTGTCGTCCACATCCTCGCGACTGGCATTGACCATTCCGGCGATGCGCTGCAGCCGCTCCTCTCCGGCAGCCACCCAGTCGAGCGCATACTGCCCGACCACGGCCTCAATACGCCGGACACCAGAAGCGATGCCAGTCTCACCGGTGATTTTGAACAGGCCGATGTCACCGGTGGCCCTGACGTGGGTGCCGCCACACAGCTCCACGGAGAAATCACTCATTCGCAGCACCCGCACCTGGTCGCTGTACTTCTCGCCGAACAACGCCATGGCACCCGCCGACTTGGCGTCTTCGAGCGCCATCAGGCGGGTCTCCACCACGTGATTGCGGCGGATGTGTTCATTGACCAGGTTTTCGATGTCGCGCAACTGTGCCGGCGTAAGCGGCTCGAAGTGCGAAAAATCGAAACGCAGACGGTCGAACTGCACCAGCGAGCCTTTTTGCTGGACGTGCTCGCCGAGGACCGTGCGCAGGGCTGCGTGCAGGAGGTGGGTGGCGGAGTGGTGTGCCGCCGTCGTGCGCCGCTTCTCGGCATCGACATGGGCCTCGACCGTGTCACCGACATGCAGCTCGCCCCGGGCGACGCGGCCGATGTGTCCGAACACCGGGCCACCCTGCTTCTGGGTATCGGTCACCTCGAAGGCCGCATCGTTACCCGCCTGCAGCGAACCGACATCGCCGGCCTGCCCACCGGATTCGGCATAGAACGGGCTGTGGTCAAGCACCACCAGCCCCTCTTCGCCCGAAGCCAGGCTGTCACTCGGTTGACCATCCTTGAACAGGCCGATCACCGTGGCCTGATCGTCCAGGCGGTCGTAGCCGGTGAAGTCGGTCTCGCCATCGAGGTTGACGGCTGCCGCCTGCGTGACCCCGAACTGGCTGGCGGCCCGGGCGCGTTCACGCTGCTGATCCATGGCCTGCTCGAAGCCCGCCATGTCGAGTTCAAGGCCCCGCTCGCGGGCAATATCCGCCGTCAGGTCTGCCGGAAAACCGTAGGTGTCATAGAGCTGGAACACCACCTCGCCGGGGATCACCTTGCCCTGCAGGCGGTCGATGGCCTCATCGAGTATCTTCATGCCCTGCTCGATGGTCTCGGCGAACCGCTGCTCCTCAACCTCGAGCACCCGGACCACCTGATCTTTGGCCTTGCGCAGTTCCGGGTAGGCGTCGCCCATCTCCTGGTCGAGCGGCTCGACCAGCTTATGGAAGAACGGCCGCCTGCAGCCAAGCTGGTAACCGTGGCGGATGGCACGACGGATGATCCGCCGCAGCACATAGCCACGTCCCTCATTGCTCGGCGTTACACCGTCCACCACCAGGAAGGCGCTGGAACGGATGTGGTCGGCAATCACTCGCAGCGACTTGCTCTCCAGATCGTTGCTGGCGGTAACCTCGGCCGCCGCACGGATCAGGTGCCGGAACAGGTCGATGTCGTAATTGGAGTGGACGCCCTGCATCACCGCCGCCAGGCGTTCCAGCCCCATGCCGGTATCCACCGAGGGCTTGGGCAGCGGACTCAGATTGCCCTCGGCATCCCGGTTGTACTGCATGAACACCAGGTTCCAGATCTCGATGTAGCGATCACCGTCCTCCTCTGGCGTCCCTGGCGGACCGCCCCAAACCTCCGGACCATGGTCGTAGAAGATCTCGGTGCAGGGGCCGCAGGGTCCGGTGTCGCCCATGGACCAGAAATTGTCGCTTTCGTATTGCCTGCCGCCGGGCTTGTCACCGATGCGGGTCAGGCGGGCCGGGTCGACGCCGATCTCTTCCAGCCAGATGGCCGCCGCCTCGTCGTCGTCCTGGTAGACGGTGACCCACAGCTTGTCAGTGCTGATGCCCAGCGTCCCGGTGAGGAACTCCCAGGCGTAGCCGATGGCCTCGCGCTTGAAATAGTCTCCGAAGCTGAAATTGCCCAGCATCTCGAAAAAGGTGTGATGACGGGCGGTATAGCCGACATTTTCGAGATCGTTGTGCTTGCCGCCGGCGCGTACGCAGCGCTGCACGCTGGTGGCACGGGTGTAGCTGCGCTTCTCGCGGCCAGTGAACACATCCTTGAACTGCACCATGCCGGCATTGGTGAACAGGAGGGTCGGATCGTTTGCCGGCACCAGTGGACTGGAGGGCACAAGGGTATGCCCCTGGCTGACAAAATAGTCCAGGAAGGCCTTGCGGAGGTCTGCGCTGCTCTTCATTGCATCAGGGTCGGAAAATCAGGAAGGGGCAAATGGTATGCGGGATGGCCCCGCCTGTCACTCATCCAGCAGCAGGCGGCGGATCTGGCCGAGGGGAAAACCACGGTATTGCAGAAAGCGCACCCGCTTGGCCATGGCAGCGGGATCTGCCGGCGGCCCGGCACCGAACTTGCGCCGCGCCACCGCCACCAGTGTCTCATGCCATTCAGGGTCGCGGCTGTCGATCCAGGCATCGACCAGGGCACCTGCCAGTCCCCGCTCGCCCAGTTCCGCCTCGATGCGCAGCGGACCGTAACCCCGGTTACGACGCATCGCCACGTACTGCTCGACGAAGCGCTCGTCGGACTGAAGGCCGCGCTCGGCCAGATCGTCCAGCACCTGCTCGATGTCGGCATCCGCGAAGCGGCGTGCCAGCAGCTTGCGCCGGAGCTCGACGCGGCTGTGCTCGCGCGCGGCGAGCAACCGCACCGCTGCCTGCTCGATCTCGGCCGCGGCCTCCCGCGTGAGCCCGTCGTCCAGGTTCAGGCCCCGGCCTCCACGGCTTCCTCGGTGCCGGACTCGGCCTCCGGCTCAGGAAATACCTCGGCGCGGATGCGGGATTCGATGTCCTGGGCAATTTCACGGTTGTCCTTGAGGAACTGGCGGACGTTTTCCTTGCCCTGGCCGATGCGCTCGCCGTTGTAGCTGTACCAGGCGCCGGATTTCTCGACGATGCCGTGCTGCACGCCGAGAGAGATCAACTCGCCCTCCTTGGAGATGCCCTCGCCGTAGAGGATCTCGAACTCCACCACCTTGAACGGTGGCGCCACCTTGTTCTTCACCACCTTGACCTTGGTCTCGTTACCGACAACCTCGTCACCCTTCTTGATGGCACCGATGCGACGGATATCCAGCCGCACCGAGGCGTAGAATTTGAGCGCATTGCCGCCGGTGGTGGTCTCGGGCGAACCGAACATGACACCGATCTTCATGCGGATCTGGTTGATGAAGATGACGATGCAGTTGGAGCGCTTGATGTTGGCGGTGAGCTTGCGCAGTGCCTGGGACATCAGCCGCGCCTGCAGGCCGACGTGGGAATCGCCCATCTCGCCCTCGATCTCGGCCTTGGGGGTCAGGGCCGCCACCGAATCCACCACCACCACGTCGACCGCACCGGAGCGCACCAGCATGTCGGTGATCTCCAGCGCCTGCTCGCCGGTGTCGGGCTGGGACACCAGCAGCTCATCCATGTCGACGCCGAGCTTTTCGGCGTACTGGGGATCGAGGGCGTGCTCGGCATCGACGAAGGCGCAGGTACCGCCGCGCTTCTGCGATTCGGCCACCATGTGCAGGGTCAGCGTGGTCTTGCCCGAGGACTCCGGACCGTAGATCTCGATCACCCGGCCCTTGGGGATGCCGCCGACACCGAGCGCGATATCGAGGTTGAGCGAGCCGGTGGGTACGGCCTCGACGTTGCGCACCGCGCTGCCGTCGCCCATGCGCATCACCGAGCCCTTGCCGAATTGTTTCTCGATCTGGCCCAGTGCGGCAGCCAGTGCCTTCTTGCGATTATCGTCCATTGGATCCCCCGGTTCGTGCCGGTCTGTTGAGGTTGTGGGCGAGTATAGTTGGTTCTCTTTTTGTTTTCTAGCCCCGGGCCGAACCCAGTGCCCAGCGCTGCAGCACTTTATACCGGGGCGGCTCGGCGACGGAAAGGGACTGCATCAACACGAAGTCACCCACTTCCCAGGGGATGGGGGGCTCGATGGTGCCCGCCTCGATTGCACCGCCCTTGCGCGCCAGGGTGATATGCGCCCGGTAGGGCCGGGTCTCGGGCTCGAAGCCACAGCTGGCCAGGCCAGCCCAGAGATCCACGACCAGCTGCTCCAGCCCGGGCGGCACCCGGCTGGGGCCGGCCCAGGCCACCTTCGGCCGCGGCCAGTAGTCGAGCCGGTCGATCTGCAGCGTGAAGGGCTCGGCACGGATCTGCGCGGCCACCGCGGTGACCGCACCCAGCCGGTCCGCCTCGACCATGCCAAGAAAGGCCAGCGTGGCGTGCAGGTCGTCGGGGTGGGTCAGACGCTCGCGGGCCAGCGGCAGGCTGCGCGCCAGCCGCCACAGCCGGGTGCGGATTTCCGGCGCTGGCTGCAGGGCGAAGAACAGTCGCTGGCGCGGTGGCCGTGGGGAGGCTTCTTCAGCTGGCGACATCGATGGCGACACGCATGGCATGGGCGACGGCCTGCGAACGCACCGCGGCGCGATCACCCGGGAAGCGGCGGCGCTCGCTGCGGAGACTTCCATCACGTTGCGCCCAGGCGAACCACACCGTGCCCAACGGCTTGTCCGGCGTGCCGCCACCCGGACCGGCGATACCGCTGACCGCCACGCTCATCGCCGCGAGGCTGCGCGCCAGGGCGCCCTCGGCCATGGCACGCACCACCGGCTCGCTGACCGCCCCCTCACGAAGGATCAGGTCAGCGTCCACCCCCAGCAGATCGGTCTTGGCCGGGTTGCTGTAAGTGACGAAGCCGCGGTCGAACCAGTGGCTGGATCCGGGTACGTCGGTCATCACCTTGGCGATCCAGCCGCCGGTGCAGGACTCGGCAGTGGCGAACAGCCACGCGCGGCGCCCCAGGGCCTCGCCGAGGCGAATCGCCAGCGCATCGAGCTGCTTGTCGTCGATACCGTCCATGCGATCTATTTTGAGCCTGAAAGCCGGTCTTCGCTACACTGCGCTCCTTCGACCAACCCACATCCCGGAGACAAAGCAACATGAGCGAGTCGCAGATCCACGTTGAACACAAGGCCTCTCCGATGAAACTGGAGGTGATGGGCGTCTACGACTGGCCCATCTGGCGCAAGGAGGCCTCGACCTTCCCCTGGAATTACAGCCAGCAGGAGACCTGCTACATCCTGCGTGGAAAATTCATCGTCACCCCCGAGGGTGGCGAGCCACAGACATTCGGCCGCGGCGACCTGATCACCTTCCCCGCCGGCATGAACTGCACCTGGGAGATACTCGAGGACGTGGAGAAGCACTACGACTTCCAGTAGGCGCCAGGCCATGAGCACCAATACCGCCACCAAGCACACACCGGTGATGCAGCAGTACCTGCGCATCAAGGCCGAGCATCCCGACCTGCTGCTGTTCTACCGCATGGGCGACTTCTACGAGCTGTTCTACGACGACGCCGAGAAGGCGGCGCGGCTGCTCGACATCACCCTGACCAAGCGCGGCAAGTCGGCGGGCGTACCCATCCCCATGGCCGGCGTGCCCTACCACGCCGCCGAGGGCTACCTGGCCAAGCTGGTGAAGGCGGGGGAATCGGTGGCCATCTGCGAACAGGTCGGCGACCCCGCCGCCAGCAAGGGGCCGGTGGAGCGCCAGGTGGTGCGCATCGTCACCCCCGGCACGGTCACCGACGAGGCCCTGCTGGACGAACGCCACGACAATCTGCTCGGTGCCCTGTGGGGCCGGGACGAGGCGTTCGGACTGGCCATGCTCGACCTCGGCAGCGGCCGTTTCACCATCCAGCAGCTCGACGGCACCGAGGCGCTGGCCAGCGAATTGGAGCGTCTGCGCCCCGCCGAGTTGCTGCTGGTGGAAGACGCGCAGCTGCCGGCCGGCATGCAGCCGCCGGGCGGCCTCACCCGGCGTCCGGAATGGCATTTCGAGCTCGACAGCGCCACCCGCCTGCTCACCGGCCAGTTCGGCACCCGCGACCTCGGCGGCTTCGGCTGCGACGATCAACCACTGGGCGTCGCCGCCGCCGGCGCCCTGCTGCAGTACGTCAGCGAGACCCAGCGCAGTGCCCTGCCCCACATCACCGGGCTGACGGTGGAACGGCGCACTGACGGCATCATCCTCGACGCTGCCACGCGACGGAACCTGGAGCTGGACCAGTCGCTGTCCGGCCAGCCCCAGCACACCCTGGCCGGGCTGCTCGACCGCACCGCCACTGCCATGGGTAGCCGGCTGCTGCGCCGCTGGATCAACCGGCCGCTGCGCGACCTCGCCACCGTGCGCGCCCGCCACGGCGCCATCGGCGAGCTACTGGAGTCCGGGCTGTGGCGAGAACTGGCGGACACCCTCGCAGGCATCGGCGACCTGGAACGCATCCTTGCCCGCGTCGCCCTGAAGACCGCCCGGCCTCGTGACCTGGCGACCCTGCGTGACGGCCTCGGGCTGCTGCCCGCGCTGCAGGCAAGTCTGGCCACCTCCCAGGCACCACTGCTGTCCTGTCTGCGCGACGGGTCGGGCGGTCACCGCGAAGAGCACGCGCTGCTGTGCGCCGCCCTCGTCGAAAACCCGCCGGTGGTGATCCGCGACGGCGGGGTGCTGGCGCCGGGCTTCGACCCCGAGCTGGACGAGCTGCGTGATCTCTCCGCCAACGCCGACCGGTTCCTGCTCGATCTGGAGGTGCGCGAGCGCGAACGCAGCGGCATCGACACCCTCAAGGTCAGCTACAACCGGGTGCACGGCTACTACATCGAGATCAGCAAGGCCAAGGCCGGCGAGGTGCCGGCTGACTACGTGCGGCGCCAGACCCTGAAGGGTGCCGAGCGTTTCATCACCCCGGAACTGAAACGCTTCGAGGAACAGGTGCTGTCCGCCCGCGAGCGGGCGCTGGCACGCGAAAAGATGCTGTACGAGGCGCTGCTGGAGCAGCTGCAGCCGTCACTGGCAGCGCTGCAGGCGAGCGCCGCCGCGGTGGCCGAGATCGACGTGCTGGCCAACCTCGCCGAGCGCGCCGAGACCCTGGACCTGCGCGCCCCCGAGCTGGCGGACGAGCCCGGCATCCGGATCGGGGACGGCCGTCACCCGGTGGTGGAGCAGGTCAGCGACCAGCCCTTCGTCGCCAACAGTGTCGACTTCAGCGAGCAGCGGCGCATGCTGGTCATCACCGGCCCCAACATGGGCGGCAAGTCCACCTATATGCGCCAGGTGGCGCTGATCGTGCTGCTCGCCTATGCCGGCAGCTTCGTGCCGGCGCGCAGCGCCCGGATCGGGCCGGTCGACCGCATCTTCTCGCGCATCGGCGCCTCCGACGATTTGGCCGGCGGCCGCTCCACCTTCATGGTGGAGATGGAGGAGACCGCCAACATCCTGCACAACGCCACCGAGCACTCGCTGGTGCTGATGGACGAGATCGGCCGCGGCACCAGCACCTTCGACGGGCTGTCCCTGGCCTGGGCCTGCGCGGTGGAGCTGGCCAGCCGCATCCGCGCCTTCACCCTGTTCGCCACCCATTACTTCGAGCTCACCACCCTGCCCGAGGAGCACGCCGGCATCGCCAACGTCCACCTCGACGCGGTGGAGCATGGCGAGGGCATCGTCTTCCTGCACAGCGTCAAGGAGGGGCCGGCCAACCAGAGCTACGGCCTGCAGGTGGCGGCCCTGGCGGGCGTGCCCCGGCCGGTGATCCAGCGTGCCCGGGTGCGGCTGCGCGAGCTGGAACAGGCTGCACAGCAACATGCCGAGCGCGACGCTGCACAACTCGGGCTGTTCGAGACAGAGGTGACGCCGACCGCTCCACACCCCGCGCTTGGCAAGCTGGAGCAGATCGACGTGGATGATCTCAGCCCGCGCCAGGCACTGGAGGCGCTCTACCGTCTCAAGGGATTGCTGGTGGAATGAACCGCCGGGACTTTTTCCTGCCCCGGCCATTGGTATGACTCATTTGATCCAGGTCAGTCTTGTCCATGGCAATCTGTGGCCTGGCCGTGTTCCCACTTGTCATCCCGGGCGCAGGGAGGGATCCTTCCACCTTCGGTGGGCATCCCGGCCCCGCGCCAATGAGCACCGCGCGATGCCCCACTCAACCCAAGGAGCCTGCCGTCATGACCTATGTGGTGACCGAGAACTGTATCCGCTGCAAATACACCGACTGTGTCGAGGTTTGCCCGGTGGACTGCTTCCACGAGGGACCCAACTTCCTCGTGATCGATCCGGACGAGTGCATCGATTGTGAATTGTGCGTGCCCGAGTGCCCGGCCGAGGCCATCTTCGCCGAGGACGACCTGCCGAAGGATCAGCTGCAGTTTATCGAGATCAATGCCGAGCTGGCGCAGCAGTGGCCGGTGATCACCGAGCGCAAAGACCCCCTGCCCGACGCGGCGGAATGGGATGGCAAGCCGGACAAGTTGAAATATCTCGAACGCTGAGACGCCTCAGGACACCATCCGCGGGCGTGCCAGCACCAGGCTGACATTGTCCCGCGCCCCCTGATTGAGCGCCGCATCCAGCAGCTCGGCCGCCAGGCTTTGCAGGCTGCGGCCGCGGGTCAGCAGGATGTCGCGGATCTGCCCGTTGGGCAGCGGGGCGGTCAGCCCGTCCGTGCAGAACAGGTAGAGGTCATCCGCTTCCACGGCGTCATCCCCGATGTCCACCTCGACATCCGGGTCCAGTCCCAGGCTGCGCGTCAGTACGTTGTCGCCGATGCCCATTTCATGAGCCTGTGCCCGGCTGAGACAGGTGCCGTTGTCGATCAGCTGCTGCACCAGCGAATGATCACGGGTGAGCTGGCGCAGTACGCCGTTGCGCAGGCGGTAGAGGCGGGAATCGCCGACGTGGGCATAGAAGAGGTGATTGTTGCGGAACATGGCCGCGACCACAGTGGTCCCCATGCCGCGCCAGGCCGGCTGCTGGGTGGCTGCGGCACAGATGGTCCGGTTGGCGGCCTCCACCGACTGGCCGACCCACAGCAGGCTCTCCAGTTCGTCGGCCCGGTCCTCGCGCTGCGCCTCGAGCAGCACCTCGGCGGCCGTCTCGACCGCCAGCTGGCTCGCCACCTCGCCGGCACGATGGCCGCCCATGCCGTCGGCCACCACCACCACACCGAGCTCGGCCGAAGTCAGCAGCGCATCCTCATTGCTTTCACGTACCAGTCCGATGTGAGTGCGACTGGCCACCTCAAGCCGGTTCACCGTCATCTAGCGGCCTGTTCCCCGCGTTCGGCCAGCGCGGCGGCGAGTTGTTCTGGCGGCACATAGCCGGGGATGATCTCGCCATCCGCCAGCACCAGTGCTGGCGTGCCGCGGATGTTCAGCATACGGCCCAGGGCCATGTGCCGGTCGACAGGGTTCGGGCAGGTCTTCATGTCGAGCGGCTCACCGCGTTTCGCCCGCGTCATCGCCTCCTTGCGGTCAGGCGCACACCACACCGCCACGGCCTTCGCATAGGACTCGCTGTCGCGGCCGGCGCGCGGATAGAACAGGTAACGCACGCGGATGCCCTGCTTCAGATAGTCGTCGATACTGGCGTGCAGCTTGCGGCAGTAGGCGCAGTCGATGTCGGTGAACACGGTGATGGTGTAGCGGGTCTTCTCCGGCTCGTAGATGATCATGTTCTGCTCGCCGATCGCGTCCACCGCCCGGGACTTGATCGCGTTGCGCCGCGGCGCGGTGATGTCCGCGTTGGTCTTCAGGTCATGTATCGAGCCCTGGATGAGGAAACGACCGTCTGCGGTCATGTAGACCAGCCGTGGGCCGAAGACGACCTCGTAGAGTCCGTCGACCGGCGTCGCGCTGATGCTGTCCGGTGTCAGATCAGGCAGGTATTGCGACAGGCTGGCGCGGATGACCTCTTCAGGCGACGACTCCGCCGCCTGCACCGACACCAGGCCGCCCAGCAAAAAGATAAAGACCAGCACGCGTAACAACTTCATAAAGACGACTCATTCAAATGGTTTCAGTACGGGCAACACCGTTGGACCGCGCGCTGCGCAAAAGATGCCCGGGCAATCCCGGCGGCCCATCATACGCCTGCTGCCGACGGGAAGCAGTGGCAATCCGTCACAATGCCCTCAGCCGCGCGGATGGTGCAGCGCGTGCAGCGACTTGAGCCGCTCCCTCGCCACATGGGTGTAGATCTGGGTGGTCGAGAGATCGCTGTGGCCCAGCAGCAGCTGTACCACCCGCAGGTCGGCACCATGATTGACCAGGTGGGTGGCGAAGGCGTGGCGAAGGGTGTGGGGCGACAGGTGCTTGTGGATCCCTGCCACCACGGCGTGCTGTTTGACCCGGTACCAGAAGGCCTGACGGGTCATGCCACTGCCCCGCCGGGTGGGAAACAGCGCATCGCAGGGGCGCCCCTTCAACAATTCGACCCGGGCACCGTTGTAGAACTCGCCGAGCCATTGCTGGGCAGTGTCCCCTATCGGCACCAGGCGTTCCTTGCCGCCCTTGCCGGTAACCCTCACCACCCCCTGGGACAGGCTGACCTGCTGCGGCGCCAGGCCGACCAGTTCGCTGACCCGTAACCCGGTGGCGTAGAGCAGCTCCAGCATGGCCCGGTCCCGAGCACCCTCGGCCGTCGCCAGATCCGGGGCCTGCAGCAGTGCCTCCACCTCGGCCTCAGTGAGTGACTTCGGCAGCGGCCGGCCGAGCCGCGGGGCATCGATCTGGCTGCTCGGGTCGGTGGCGAGCCAGCCCTCGCGCGTGGCCAGCTGGTAGAACTGGCGCAGGGTGGACAGCCGGCGCGCGCTGGTACGCGGACTGGCGCCACTGGCGGCCACTGCGGCGAG
>JANTHH010000007.1 GCA_024762485.1 Chromatiales bacterium | reverse complement strand
CTGCTGCGGCCATCCAGCTGAAGAATTCCCTGCAGAAAAATGGTGACAATCTCGCTGCCCGGGTCCTTCTCGGGCGGGTTTATCTCGAACTTGGTTATGGTGAAGGCGCCAATAAGGAATTGCGCAAGGCCAGGGAACTGGGGCTGGGAAACAAGGAATATCTTCCACTTCTGGCGCGAGCCATGCTGTTGCAGCACAAGCATCGTGACCTGATCGCGTTAGAGGCAAATCTGCCGACAAAAAGCCGTGAATATTCGGAATTCGTTTCTCTGCAAGGCCTGGCGTCACTCGAGTTGGGAGATTTTGAGAAGGCGAGAAAGGACTTCGATATCGCCCTAGGCGTCGACCCAAGGAACGTGACTGCCCTGATAGGCAAGGCGAGAGATGCGGGATTTCATGCCAAGTACGAAGAGGCGCGCGGTCTTCTGAAGCAGGTCATTGAGATCGACCCGGATAATGCCATGGCCTGGCGGGTCCTGGGTGATCTGGAGAAGATAACCAATAACTATGACAAGGCAGAAGAGGCCTTTTCCAGGGCGATCAGTGGTCACTATTACAATCTCTATGACCTTCTGCAGAGGGCGGACGTAAGGATAAAGCTTGGGAAATACGATCAGGCCCTGTCCGATGTGGACAGCCTGAGAAAAAGATTTCCAAAGAGCAAGGCATATAACTACCCCCTGGGCATCATTCTCTATCAACAGGGAAAGTTGGAAGAGGCCATGGAGCCCCTGTCTGAGGCGGCCAGCACGAATTCCATTGCCCGTTATTACCTGGCACTGGCGAATCTGAAGCAGGGAGGTGAGGCGGAGGCAGAGCGGCTGATCAGGCAGGTCGTGGCGCAGGACCCGAGATTTATTCCGGCCCGTATCATCCTGGCAAAGTTCATGATGCGCAGGAACGAGTATAAAAAGGCCATCAATCTGCTGAGGCCGATCATTGCACAGGGCCATGCGTCTGTAGATGTCGTGAAGGTCATGAGTAATGCGCTGTTGCGGACGGGACGAGCAGATGAGTCCATCACCCTGCTACAGCAGGCGGTGGAGTCACATCCCGATACGCTGGACCTGCAAATTCAGCTGGCTTCGTCGCTCATCGCAATCGGCAAGAAAGACGAAGGCGTCGGTGAATTGCAATCACTCATGAAGGCGCACCCTGATTATGAACCATCCTATCTCACGCTTGCCATGGTTTACCTTGGATCAAGGGACTATGCTGCAGCAGATACACTGGTTTCACAATATCGTGAGCACTTCAAGGATTCGCTCGAGCCGTTTAACCTGAGTGGATTGATCGCGCTGAAGCGGGGGGACCTGTCCGCCGCAGAAAAACACTTCAACGAGGTCCTGCGTGCTGATCCAGACAATACGTCCGCACGTACCAATCTCGCAGTCATCGCTGTGCGCCGGGGCGACTACGCCTCGGCAGTCGATTACTACGGACAGGTTGTCGAACGGCATCCGCGTGACACCGGCGTGCTGGTGAAACTGTCCGACCTGTATGAAAAGCTCGATGAGCCAAAAAAATCCATGGAATTACTCGAACGGGTCGTGGAAATCGACCCGGAAAACCAGCTGGCCAGGGCACGCCTGGCAAATCTCCTGCTGCAGGAAGGGCGTTTGGGTGATGCAAAGCGTGCACTCGGTTCTCTGAACGAAAAACAGCCGGGTTATGAGGACGCACTGGGTGTGGCGATCAGTATCGACCTGGCACTTAACAATGGTTCTGATGCCTTGGCCAAGGCGCGACAGCTGGCCAAGTTGCAGCCACACGATCCTCGATCCTTCTACTTGCTTGCGCTGGCTGAAGAGTTGACGGGTGACAAAGAAGGCTTGCTGAAGCATCTCCTGCAGGCGAGGACCACGGGTGAAGGCTACGATCCGGCGAGTATCGCTTACGGGCGGGCACTCATCCGCCGAGGTGATATCGATCAGGCAGAGAACATTTTGTCCGAAATCCCCGAGGCGTCGCACAATCGCCCGGAATATAGGCTGTTCGAGGCGGAACTGCTCGCCAGCAAGGGAGACGTGCAGCAGGCCCTGAAGATCTATGGAGAGGTATTCAGGAAGTATCCCAGCCGTGGGATCCTGGGTGACTACATCACCTTGCTGGAGGGTGCTGGACAGGGGAAGGAGGCGATCAGACTCGTCAGCGGCTGGTTGAAAAAGCACCCTGATGACACGGAGTTCATGATCGTATTGGCTGCACTTCACTCGCTGGCGGGGGATGGCAAGGCGCAGGACCTCTATGAAAAGGTCGTTGAGTCAGATCCGAGGAATGTCATCGCACTGAACAATCTTGCCTGGTCTCTGCGGGACCAGAATCTCCAGCGTGCGATCGGATATGCCGAGATTGCACTCAACGTGGCCCCTGAAACGCCGTTTGTGAAAGACACGCTGGGCGTCCTGCTCACCAAGTCGGGTGATTATGAGAGGGCAGTGGGCATATTGAGCCAGGCGGTGGCCGCCGCCCCCGGCAACACGGCCTACAAACTGCACTATGCAGAGGCCTTGGCGGCGCAGGGTCAGTCAGATAAGGCGGTTGCGATCCTGCGTGACATCATGTCTGCGGGAGCGGAGAGCAGCGACCGGGAAGCGGCAAGCAGATTGCTGCAGCAGATCGCTTCCCGTCAGTAAATCAGTTGGAAATTCGGCGCCGGTCGCAATCAGCTTCAGGCGCTGCTGGTCCCTTCTTCCGAATTACCGGATTGCTTGTCAGGGACCGTGCTTGTCAGCATCCTTTCACCCAGGATGGATGCAAGATTGAAAGCGATTCTCACGGCCACCTGGGGTGCACGTTTGGTCAGCTTGTTTATCACGGACTGGGTGATGACGAGGACCTCGCAATCACTCGCAGCAACGACATCGGCAGAGCGGATGGGCTTCAGATGATTCACGACCTTCGCCACAAATGAGAGTTCACCAAACACCTCACCGGGTTCGAATGTGGCCATCAGGTTCTCGTCTTTCCACACGTCAACGAATCCGGATAAGAGAAGAAACATCTCGTCGCCCAGATCACCGGCGCGAATAATCGGATCACCTGGCCTGGCCTTGATAGTCGGCGATTCTTTCAGAACGATCTTGACCTCATCCTCATCCAGGCCCTGGAACAGACGCAGGGCGTGCTCAGGAAGCGGCGCCAGCTTTTCGGCCAAGTATTGCCAGTAACTGTGCTCGCCAAGAAGCCAGTGGGTCGCCTCCTGCGTGGCTAGCGGATATTTCTTCCGCAACCAGGATGATGCATCCGTATCGGCCGGCAGGGCATCGAAATCGCGGATGATGCGTACCAGCGGAGAATGTGCCGTACGCATATATTCGACATCGCGGATGACCAGCACCATGGGTATGCGATAACCGGTTTCCTGGTCTACGAAGTTGTCGGTATATCTTTTGTATCCCAGGTGTTTATACAAGGGCAGCAGCGAGGGCTGGCAGTGACAGAAGTCCAGGCGCAAGCCGTGTTCGAGGCCATATCGATATGAATGCCCCAACAGTTGAGCGAGTACGCTAGACCCCCTCTTGTGTCGCGACACCATTAATCTGGAGGTGAACGAGATGCTCGACAGGTCGAACTTCTCAAGAAACGGGGCTAAGGCATAATTCTCCAGAAGATAGTCCGTGATGATCTCATTCGATGCGATATTGGCGCGCAATGTGGCAACAATTTCGCCATTCACTTCCGCATAGAACAAAAGTCCATGCTCATCGAGTTTGTCACGCACTATCTTGTTTCGATGATCGGCAGACGACAACTGGTTTTTCTGCAGCTCATCTACATAGATGCTATACCGAAAAGCATAAATACGTTGTTTTTCCTCTTCGGTCTCCGCAAGTTTTATGCAGATACGGTCTTCCGGTTCATCTGATTTCATGGCGGCACGCACTCGTATATGCGGATCAGTTGTTATCCCTGGTGCTGAATATGAGCTGGGACTGTCGAAAGGTCTGGTCTCGCTGCGACACTATGAACATGCCAGGAAACCAGAGGAAAAATTCCAAGCACACTTTGTGCTGACTGCGCCATTATTCACTTGTTATCGGTATCGTGCGCCACTGTTGAGGTGCCATTGAGTGAACTGAAACACCTTTTGAGTCCACCGCCACCGTCACCGGCATATCCTCCACCTCGAATTCATAAATGGCCTCCATGCCCATGTCCTCGAAGGCGACGATCCTGGCTGCCTTGATGGCCTGGGAGACCAGATAGGCGGCGCCGCCGACGGCGATCAGGTAGACCGCGCCATGGCGCTTGATGGCGGCGATGGCTTCGGGGCCGCGTTCGGCCTTGCCGATCATGCCGATGAGTCCGGTCTCGGCCAGCATCATCTCGGTGTACTTGTCCATGCGCGTGGCGGTGGTCGGCCCGGCCGGACCCACCACCTCGTCGTCCACCGGGGCGACCGGTCCGACGTAATAGATGAAGCGGTTGGTGAAGTCCACGCCCTCGGGCAGGCCCTGACCGCTGTCGAGCAGCTCCTTGATGCGTTTGTGTGCGGCATCGCGACCGGTCAGCAGTTTACCGCTGAGCAGCAGGCGCTCGCCTGGCTTCCATTCAGCGATGTCCGCCTTGGTGAGGCTGTCGAGATCGACCCGTCGGGCATCGGGGCTGGCGTGCCAGGTGACTTTCGGCCAGTCCGCCAGCCTAGGTGGGACCAGCACCGCCGGGCCACTGCCGTCGAGGGTGAATTCGACGTGGCGGGTGGCGGCACAGTTTGGGATCAGACCCACCGGCAGCGAGGCGGCGTGGGTCGGGTAGTCAAGAATCTTTACATCGACCACGGTGGTCAGGCCGCCGAGGCCCTGGGCGCCGATGCCCAGTGCATTGACCCGCTCGAAGATCTCCAGGCGCAGTTCATCGATGGGGCCGGCCGGCCCGAGTTCGCGCAGTTCGTGGATGTCGATGGGTGCCATCAGCGATTGCTTGGCCATCACCATGGCCTTCTCGGCCGTGCCGCCGATACCGATGCCCAGGATCCCCGGCGGGCACCAGCCCGCGCCCAGGGTCGGCACGGTGTCCACCACCCAGTCCGCCAGGCTGTCGCTGGGGTTGAGCACGGTGAAGCGCGACTTGTTCTCGGAGCCGCCGCCCTTGGCGGCCAGGGCGATTTCGACCCGGTCGCCGGCCACCAGCTCGGCATGGACGATCGCCGGGGTATTGTCGCCGGTATTCCTTCGCTCGCCGATGGGCGGGTTGACCATCGAGGCGCGCAGCACGTTGTCCGGGTCGGTGTAGGCGCGACGCACACCCTCGTTGACCATGCCGGCCAGGTCCAGTTCGCTGTCCCAGCGCACCTCCATGCCGATCTTCAGAAAGGCCACCACCACGCCGGTGTCCTGGCAGATGGGGCGGTGTCCCTCGGCGCACAGGCGCGAGTTCATCAGGATCTGTGCCAGCGCGTCCCTGGCGGCCGGTGACTGTTCCATCTCCCAGGCCCTGCCCACCGCCTGGATGTAATCGAGCGGGTGGTAATAGGAGATGAACTGCAGGGCATCGGCGATGCTCTGGATGAAGTCTTCCTGTCTGATGATGGTCATGCCCGGCCCCGCTGGTTGCCGCTCTGTCAGAGACCCAGCAGCAGCCTGCCGGGATCTTCCAGGTGTTGTTTGATGGTCACCAGGAATTGTACGGCCTCGCGGCCATCGACGATGCGGTGATCATAGGACAGCGCCAGGTACATCATCGGCCGGATGACGATCTCGCCGTTCACCACCACCGGCCGCTCGGTGATGTTGTGCATGCCGAGGATGCCGCTCTGGGGTGGATTGAGGATCGGTGTCGACAGCATGGAGCCGTAGACCCCGCCGTTGGTGATGGTGAAGGTGCCGCCGTTGAGGTCGTCGTAGCTCAGCGTGCCTTCGCGCGCCTTCCTGGCATATTCTCGGATGGCCTTCTCGATGCCGGCGAAGTCCAGCTGGTCGGCGTCGCGCAGCACCGGCACCACCAGGCCGCGCTCACTGCCCACGGCAATACCGATATCAAAATAGTCGTGATAGAGGATGTCGGTGCCGTCGACCGAGGCATTGACCGCCGGGAAGCGCTTCAGCGCCTCGATGCTGGCCTTGACGAAGAAGGACATGAAGCCCAGCTTGACGCCGTGGCGCTCCTCGAAGGCCGCCTTGTGCTGCTGGCGGATCCCGGTGACGGCCTGCAGGTCCACCTCATTGAAGGTGGTCAGGATGGCCGCGGTGTTCTGTGCCTCCTTGAGGCGCTCGGCGATGCGCTGGCGCAGCCGGGTCATCGGCACCCGTTGTTCGCGACGCTCACTGCTGGCCGTGGCGCCGCCTTCTTCCTGCTCGTCGACAGTGGTCAGGTCCGGGTTGCCCGCCGCCGGCTGGGCATCCAGGTACTTCATCACGTCTGCCTTGGTGATGCGTCCATCCTTGCCGCTGCCGAGGATCTGGTGGGGGTCCACGCCCAGTTCCTTGACCAGCCGGCGCACGGCCGGCGTCAGCACGGGTTCATCGCTGTCGCTCGGTTGTGGCGGCGGTGCCGGGCGCTCGTCCTCGGTGTTCGGCGGGGCGGGTGCAGCAGCCTGGGGCTCGATCACCGCCAGCGTATCGCCGGCCTTCACTACCGTGCCGGTCTCTGCCAGCACCTTCGAGAGGACACCGTCTGCAGGTGCCGGGACCTCCAGCACCACCTTGTCGGTCTCCAGGTCGAGGATGTTTTCATCCCGCCTGACCGTCTCGCCGGGTTGCTTGTGCCAGTCGAGCACGGTGGCATCGCTGATCGATTCGGGCAGCGTGGGGACCTTGACCTCTATGCTCATAGCGTGCTCCTGCGGTTCATGCTCGGTGTGATGCGGCCGTTGATGGCATCGTCCACCAGCTGTTCCTGCTCGGTCTTGTGGACCTGGTAGAAGCCGGTCGCCGGTGCGGCGGCGGCCGGGCGGCCCACGTAATGGATGTGCCGTGCCATGTCTTCGAGGACATGGAAGCGGTGTTTGATCTGGTCCCATGCCCCCTGGTTCTGCGGCTCTTCCTGGCACCAGATGAAGCTGTCGGCCTTGCGGTAGCGTTGCATGACGGTGACGAAGTCGGTCTTGGGAAAGGGATAAAGCTGCTCGATACGGATGATCGCCACGTCCTCCCGGTTCTGCGCCCGGCGCGCCAGCAGCAGGTCGTAGTAGACCTTGCCGGTACAGAGGATCACCCGTTTGACCTTGTCCGGGTCGAGGGCGTCGGTCTCATCCAGCACATTCATGAAGCCGCCCTCGAGCAGGGATTCCAGGTCGCTGGTCGCCAGCGGGTGACGCAGCAGGCTCTTTGGCGTCATCACCACCAGCGGGCGACGGTAGGGGCGGATCAGCTGGCGTCGCAGCAGGTGGAAGATCTGTGCCGGGGTGGTGGGGATGCACACCTGGATATTGTGCTCGGCACAAAGTTGCATGTAGCGCTCGATGCGTGCCGAGGAGTGTTCCGGGCCCTGGCCCTCGTAGCCGTGCGGCAGGAACAGCACGAGGCCGCAATAGAGTCCCCACTTGGCGCCGGCAGAGGTGATGAACTGGTCGATGACCACCTGCGCACCGTTGGCGAAGTCCCCGAACTGGGCCTCCCAGATGACCAGTTCGTCAGGCTGCGAGACCGAAAAGCCGTATTCGAAGGCGAGCACGGCCTCCTCCGACAGCAGCGAGTCGATGCAGACGTAGTTCGGCTGGTCGGTGGACAGGTGCTGCAGCGGGGTGTAGGTGTTGCCGGTCTTCTGGTCATGCCAGGTGGCGTGGCGGTGGAAGAATGTACCCCGCCGGCTGTCCTGACCGGACATGCGGACCGGGTAACCCTGGTCGAGCAGGGTGGCGTAGGCCAGGTTCTCGGCAAAGCCCCAGTCGGCAAGCAGGCTGCCGTTGGCCATCTGCCGCCGCTCGTCGATGATGCGCTCCACCCGTGGATGCAGCTCGAAACCCTCGGGCACGCCGACCAGCACCGTGCTGCAGCGCTGCAGCTGTTCCGCGGTGATGGCGGTGTCCGCCGGCTGCTCCCACTGGACGCCATGGAAGCGCTGCCAGCGGGCGCGCCGCGGGTGGCCCAGGTCGCAGACCGGCGGCCGGGTCAGCGGTTGTCCATGGTCGAGATCCTCGCGGACACTGTTCGCCAGTACCTGCGGCTGGCTTGCCTCGATGATTCCTGCGGCGACCAACTGCTCGGCATACAGGGCGCGTACCGTGGGGTGTTGGCGGATCCGCTGGTACATCAGCGGCTGGGTGACGGCGGGTTCGTCCGCCTCGTTGTGGCCGTGGCGGCGGTAACAGACCAGGTCGATGAACACGTCCTTGTGGAAGTGGTTGCGATAGTCCAGTGCAAGGCGGGTGACGAAGATCACCGCCTCCGGGTCGTCGCCGTTGACGTGGAATATGGGTGCCTGGACCATCTTGCCGACATCGGTGCAGTAGTTGGTCGAGCGGCTGTCGAAGGGGCTGCTGGTGGTGAATCCGATCTGGTTGTTGACCACGATATGCACCGTGCCGCCGACGCTGAAGCCGCGGGTCTGGGACATGTTGAGATATTCCATCACCACGCCCTGGCCGGCGATGGCGGCATCGCCGTGGATCAGTACCGGCATCACGCTGTCGCCGCCGACATCGTGTGATTCCTGCTGGCGGGCGCGTGCCGAGCCGGCGACCACCGGGCAGATGATCTCGAGATGGGAGGGATTGAAGCCCAGCGCCAAGTGGAGGATGCCACCGCGGGTCTCGATGTCGGAGGAGAAGCCCATGTGGTATTTCACGTCGCCAGAGGTCATCAGCGGGTGGTGACGGGGCTTGCCCTCGAATTCCTCGAAGATCTCCGAGGGCGGCTTGCCGAGGATGTTGGCGAGCACGTTCAGGCGACCGCGGTGGGCCATGCCGATCAGCAAGTTGGTCATGCCCCGGGCGCCGCCGCGCTGGATCAGCTCGTCGAGCAGGGGGATCAGCGACTCGCCGCCCTCCAGCGAGAACCGCTTCTGCCCGACATAGCGGGTGTGCAGGTATTTCTCCAGCCCCTCCGCTGCGGTCAGCAGCTTGAGCATCCAGCGACGGTCATCATCGGTGAGTTCAGGGCGCGCCCGGTAGCTCTCCAGGCGCTGCTGGATCCAGCGCTTTTCGTGGGTGTCGGTGATGTGCATGTACTCCGAACCCACGGTCCGGGTATAGACATCCTGCAGCAGCGACAGGATGTCACGCAGCTTCATGCGTTCGGGTGCGAACAGCGAGCCGGTGTTGAAGGTGCTGTCCAGGTCGCCCTCGAGCTTGTGATAGCCGAGGGTCAGCTCCTCGAGCGGCGGCGATTCATGCAGCGACAAGGGGTCGAGGGTGGCGTTCTGGTGGCCGCGGCTACGGTAGGCATTGATCAACTGCAGCACCGCGGTCTGTTTCGCCGCCGCCGCGGCCGTGAGACCACCGCCCGAAGCGGATCGCCGGGGTTCCAGCAGGGTCCGGCGCAGGTCCTCCCGCAGTGGGCCGTGGGGGGTCTCCGGTTCGTTGGCCGCACGGGCGAATTGCTCGAAACGGCGTCGCCAGTCGGCCGGGACACTGCCCGGGTCGGCGAGGAAGTCCTCGTACAGCCCCTCGATGAAGGCGGCGTTGGTGCCGGAGAGCGCGGCGCTGGACTGGAAGTGCTGTAACAGGCTGGACATCGTTTGTACGTCCGTCCTAATTGTTGGGGTAAAACACCTGACGGCGAGTCTAGCACGGAAACCCCCGCCGGACGGGGGCCCGGCACCGCGCCAGCCGGGCGTCGGCTACGAGGTGGGTGGGGCAGGGGCGTGACCAGGGTCTCACGTCGGCAGGCGGCTGCATACGGGGTGCGACAAGGGGTTAGAATGCGACCACGATGAGCGAAGAAGTATCTGCATCCCGGGGGCTGATCCGCACCGACGTGGCCGAGCTCGAGGCCGACGTCGCGTATTTCGATGCCCGGCTGACGCTGATTGGGCGCAGCCCCGATACCGCCTACAAGCGGGCCCAGATACGGACCTACCAGACCCTCAGCAAGTCGCTCAGCGGCACCCTGCGTTCACTGAAGCGCAAACGGACACCCCGACGCCGGGAGCGCTGATCGCCATCGCCCGCGCCTCAGCCATGGGCAAGCCAGACCAGCAGCACCAGGTTCAGCAGCACCGAGAGCCCCGCCACCGTCTTCCAGAAGCCCAAGGGGTTGCGCTCCATCAGGGGCTTTCCGCCATCACGGAGCAGCTTCTCGTTGGGGTGCGACAGATCGAACAGGAACTCGGACAGGGCGCCGTAGCGTTTCTGTGGATTGGGGTGCACCGCCTTCTCCAGCGCCCGGTCCACCCAGGGCTGGATGTGCGGGTTGTATTCGCGGGCCGGGGTGTATCGGAGCCTGTTGGCTGGGCGCGGGGAGTCGCTGTCGCCATAGGGCAGGTGCCCGGTCAGCAGCTCATAGGCAATGACGCCGAGGGAGAAGATGTCTGAGCGGTTCGATACCTGGCCGTCGATGCACTCGGGGGCGGAGTAGTTCACCGTGCCCTGGGGGATGTCGACGGCGAAGGTGGTCTCGATCTCGGCGGTGCCGGCGACCCGGGTGGAGCCGAAATCGATGATCTTCAGCATCCCCTCGTTGTCGATGAGTATGTTCTCGGGCTTCAGGTCGAGGTGGATCATCTCCAGCCGGTGGAAGGCGCGCAGGCCCTCGGCGACCTGGGTGAGGAAGTCCCGCGCCTTGTTGATGTGGGTCGTGGGGTGGTCCTCCATCCACTGGCGCAGGCTCTGGCCCTCCACGTACTCGGAGATGTTGTAGAGGAAACGGCGTTTCGGCGTCTCCAGGGTCTTCAGGACGTGGGGATTGTTGATGCGCTTGCCGACCCACTCCTCGTGCAGGAAGGCCTCCAGGTAGGCCGGGTCATCGCGGAAATTGACCGAGGGGGTCTTCAGGATCACCTGTTCACCGGTCGTCATCTGGCGGGCGAGAAAGACCTCGCTGCGCTTCGAGGCATGCAGTTCTCGCAGCAGCTCGTAGTCGTCGATCTTCATCCCCGGGGCCAGGTTGGGCGGGAAGGGCAGTTCGGTGATCTGCCGCAGGATGTCGTCCTCGGTCTGCGCCGGCAGCGAGATCACCTTCAGCAGCTGCACCGTGACATTGTCGGCGCTGCCGTTCTGCAAGGCCTCCGTCAGCATGGTGTTGGCACAGGACTGCAGGTTGCCGCCATGTGCGGTGAGCAACGCCTTCAGCCGGTTGTCCGTGAGATGGCCGGTGATGCCATCGGTGGCGAACAGGAAGACATCACCTGGCTCCACCGCGTGGGCGCTGTAGTCGATCTCCAGGTGCGGGTCGATACCGACGGCGCGGGAGAGAAAGTCGCGATCCTCCGAGACCCAGAAGCGGTGGTCGTGGGTCAGCTGTTCCAACTCGCCGTCGCGGAACAGATAGATGCGCGAGTCGCCGACATGGAAGACATGGGCGGTGGTGGACTTGATCACCAGACCGCTGAAGGTGGTGACCATGCCGCGAGCCGACTCGTAGCGTACCTGCCCCTGGGAATAGAGCCACTTGTTCAACGCCCCGAGGACCTTGCTGGCGGAGGTCTTTACCGTCCAGGAATCCGGGGTGCTGTAGTAATCGGTGAGAAAGCCGGAGACGCAGACCTCGCTGGCCTGCTTGCCACCCTCCGAGCTGCTCATGCCGTCGCAGATGGCGGCGGCCACCCCCTTGGTCAGCAGGGCCTCGCCGGAGGGCACCCGGGCATCGGCGGCATCGGCATTCTCTGCCTTGTTGCCGGCATCGGTGCTGATGGCATAGTCGATGGTGAGGGTGGTGGACATGGTTCTCCTGTCGTTGGGTGCGCAACTCCACCAGACACGTTATCGCCGGCCTGGCGACAGATTGCGGCCTGAATCAGTGTTCACCCTTGATGCAGAACAGGCCGGCCAGTCGGTCGCCCTGCTTCTGCAAACCGCCGCGAGGGAAGATCTGGTGCAGATACCTGTTGCTGCCCTTCTCGCGTCCCCAGGCGGTGCCCAAGTGCTTGATCATGTCGCGGACGGTGCACTGCATGTGTTTCTGGTTGTTGCAGTCTTCCCGGGATGCGCTAAACCGGTTCGCCCGAAGTCTTCATGATGACGCTTATATTGCTCATGTCGGTTATCTGGGACAGGGTGTGCTGTCAGCTGACGTCGATCATCTTCACCGTACCATCTTCCATCACCTCGGCGGTCTGCCCCTCGGGTTCATCCAGGAACTGTACCGCGATCAGGGCGAAGATGGCGGCACCGGCGATGAACAGGAAGAACTGGGAGGCATTCATGAAGGAATAGGCGGTGAGAAAGGTCACCGCGCCGACATTGCCGTAGGCGCCGGCCATGCCGGCGATCTGGCCGGTCATGCGGCGCTTGACCAGGGGCACGATGGCGAACACCGCGCCCTCGCCGGCCTGCACGAAGAACGAGCAGGCCATGGTGGCGATCACCGCCAGTGCCAGCGGCCAGCTGCTGTCGATGTTGGCCAGCAGGAAATAGCCGATGGCCAGTCCGCTGATCAGTATGGTCAGGCTTTTCTTGCGGCCGAAGGTATCGGAGAAGAAGCCGCCGGTGGGGCGTGCCGCCAGGTTCATGAAGGCAAAGCCGGAGGCCAGCAGGCCGGCCTCCACCAGGCTCAGGTCGAAGGTCTCCTTGAAGAACAGGGGCAGCATGGAGACCACCGCCAGCTCGGAACCGAAGGTCACGAAGTAGGCCAGGTCGAGCACCGCCACCTGCTTGAATTTGTAGCGGTGCAGTTCCGGCACCTCTTCGGTGAACACGTGTTTGTTGATACGCCATACCTGGGAGACCTGATAGGCATAGACACCGATCAGGATCAGATAGATGGCGTCGGCGGCGAAGGCGTTGATGATATTCAGGTTGTCCGGTCCCAGCTTCCAGGTGAGCACGGCCAGGGCCGCGTACATGGGGATGTTCATCAACAGGTAGAAGAAGAAATCCCCCTTGCTGGTGACCTCCATGGCGCCGGTCTTTTTCGGTTTGAAATAGGTGGAGCCCTTGGGTGTGTTGCGCGCCAACCGGTAATAGACGAACGAATAGACCAGGGCGATGGCACCGGTGGAGGCGATGGCGTAGCGCCAGCCGTCATCACCGCCAAACCACAGGGCCAGCGAGGGCAGGGTCATGGCGGAGGCGGCCGAGCCGAAGTTGCCCCAGCCGCCGTAGATGCCCTGCGCGGTGCCGGTCTGCTTGGCCGGGAACCATTCGCCGATCATGCGGATGCCGATGACGAAACCGGCGCCGACGAAACCCAGCAGGAAGCGGCTCAGCAGCAGCATCTGGTAGCTGTCGGCCATGGCAAAGATGAAGCACAGCCAGCTGGAGATGAACAGCAGGCTGGAATACATGATCCGCGGACCGTACTTGTCCACCAGCATGCCCACCACGATGCGTGCGGGGATGGTCAGCGCCACGTTGATGATCAGCAGCGCCTTCACCTCCTGCTTGGTGAGCTGGAAGGTCTCCTGGATGGCGGCGAGCAGCGGGGCATGGTTGAACCACACCGCGAAACTGATGAAAAAGGCGAACCAGGTCAGATGCAGGGTTCGGATCTTGCCACTGAAAGAGAAGAGATTGATTTTATCGTCAGACATCGTTGTCCCCGGCATCATTGCTGTGTTGCTCTGGTATGAGCAATAACTGCGCCAGGGTTGCCGACCTTGTTGCGCCAGATTGGTGCGCTGTGGTGAAGCAGTCTGAAATAATCATTAAAAAACAATGAGGTAAGAGTTTTTTGTCGGCCTGCTTCGGTCACATGGTCCGGCATGTTTCCCGCTTGTGCGCCAAACGGCATGCACTGTTCGAGGTGCCGCATTCGCAACATTAGGGGGCGCTGATGCACGGAATTGGTGCGCCTGGGCATGGCCGGGACGACTTGTGATTCCCCCAATCCAGATAAGATCCATATAGATCAATCGGTTAGATCTATTCTCATTCATTGGCAAGGTCTTTGCTTGGATGATGCCCAAGTGGGGCTGGTGCCTGGCCTCAGCATAAATTTCGAGGAAGCGTAATCATGAAAGAGAAACTGGTGGTGGTGGGTAATGGCATGGCGGGCATGCGTGCCGTCGAGGAATTGCTCAAGCTGGATGCCGACAAGTACGAGATCACCGTCTTCGGCAACGAGCCCTACCCCAACTACAACCGCATCATGCTCTCGCCGGTGCTGGCCGGGGAGAAGACCATTGATGACATCATCCTTAATAGTCGCGAATGGTATGACGAGAACGGCATCAACCTGATCACCGGCGATGAGGTGGTCGAGATCGACCGGGTGAAGCGCAAGGTGATGACCGCCTCCGGCGCCGAGACCCACTACGACCGCCTGCTGCTGGCCACCGGCTCCAAGCCCTTCATTATCCCGGTGCCCGGACACGACAAGGACGGGGTGATCGGCTTCCGCGACATCGCCGATGTCGAGACCATGCTGGATGCGGCCAAGACCTCTAAACATGCCGTCGTGATCGGTGGTGGTCTGCTCGGACTGGAGGCCGCCAACGGCCTGATGAAGCAGGGCATGGACGTCACCGTGGTGCACCTGCTCGACAGCCTGATGGAGCGCCAGCTCGACAAGCCGGCATCGGCAATGCTCAAGGCCTCGCTGGAGGAGCGTGGCATGAAGTTCCTGATGGAGGCACAGACCGCCGAGATCACCGGCGACGGGCACGTCAGTGGCGTCAAGTTCGCCGATGGCTCCGAGGTGGCCGCCGACCTGGTGGTGATGGCGGTCGGCATCCGCCCGAACATCGAACTGGCCGAGAAGGCCGGTCTGCACTGCGAGCGCGGTGTGGTGGTCGATGACACCATGCAGACCTTCGACCCCAAGATCTATGCCGTCGGTGAATGTGTCCAGCACCGTGGCCAGTGCTACGGCCTGGTGGCGCCCCTGTTCGAACAGGCCAAGGTGGTGGCCAACCACCTGGCCGAGATGGGCATCGCCCGCTATGAAGGCTCGGTCACCTCCACCAAGCTCAAGGTGACCGGCATCGACCTGTTCTCCGCCGGCGAGTTCAACGAGGGCGAGGGTGACGAGACCCTGGTGCTGCAGGACCCGGGTGCCGGCGTCTACAAGAAGCTGGTGATCCGCGACGACAAGGTGAAGGGTGCCGTGCTCTACGGCGACACCATGGATGGCACCTGGTACTTCACCCTGCTGCGCGAGGGCACCGACATCTCCGCCTTCCGCAGCACCATCCTGTTCGGCCAGCACGATCTGGGTGATGCCGGCCACGGCAGCAGCGGCAGCGGCGTCATGTCGCTGCCCGACAGCGCCGAGATCTGCGGTTGCAACGGTGTCTGCAAGGGCGACATCGTCAATGCCATCACCACCAAGGGCCTGTTCACCCTGGCCGAGGTGCAGGCCCACACCAAGGCGTCGAGTTCCTGTGGCTCCTGTACCGGCCTGGTGGAGGAATTGCTCGCCAGCACCGTGGGCGAGGGCTACGACGAGGCACCGAGCAAGCAGGGCATGTGCAACTGCACCGAGCACAGCCACGACGAGGTGATCGCCGCCATCCGTGACCAGGAGCTCAAGTCCATGGATGCGGTGCGCGAGGCCATGGGCTGGAAGACCCCGGATGGTTGTGCCAGCTGCCGCCCGGCACTCAATTACTATCTGCTGGCCCGCTGGCCGGCGGAATACCAGGACGACGCCCAGTCGCGTTTCATCAACGAGCGTGCCCACGGCAACATCCAGAAGGACGGCACCTACTCGGTGGTGCCGCGCATGTTCGGCGGCCTGTGCACCGCCGAGGATCTGCGCGCCATCGCCGATGTCTCCGACAAGTACCAGGTGCCCGAGATGAAGGTCACCGGCGGTCAGCGCATCGACCTGTTCGGTGTCAAGAAGGAGGACCTGCCGGCCATGTGGAAGGATCTGTCCGACGCCGGCTTCGTCTCCGGCCATGCCTACGGCAAGGCACTGCGCACGGTGAAGACCTGCGCCGGCAAGACCTGGTGCCGCTTCGGCACCCAGAATTCCACCGGTCTGGGGGTGAAGCTGGAGGAGTTGACCTGGGGTTCCTGGATGCCGCACAAGTTCAAGCTCGCCGTCTCCGGCTGCCCGCGCAACTGCGCCGAGGCCACGATCAAGGACTTCGGCGTGGTCTGTGTCGACTCCGGTTACGAGCTGCATGTGGGCGGCAACGGTGGCATCAAGGTGCGCGTCACCGACCTGCTGACCAAGGTGGCGACCGAGGAGGAGGTGCTCGAATACTGCGGTGCCTTCACCCAGCTGTACCGCGAGGAAGGCCACTACCTGGAGCGGACCGCACCCTGGGTGGAGCGGGTCGGTCTCAACCACATCAAGGAACAGATTCTCGACGACGAGGCGAATCGCAAGGACTTGTATGAACGCTTCAAGTTCGGCCAGCAGTTTGCCCAGATCGATCCCTGGAAGCAGCGCGCCGAGGGTGGTGAGGCCCACGAGTTCACCCCGGTGGTGATCAGCGCCTGATCCCGACGTCCAACAGATTTACTGAAGAGATAACACTATGAGCAACTGGATCGAAATCGTCGCCCTGGAAGACATCCCCAAACTCGGCAGCCGGGTGGTCAAGACCGACACCATGGATATCGCCGTGTTCCGCACCGCCGATGACCGTGTCTTCGCCATCAAGGACGCCTGCCCCCACAAGGGCGGCCCGCTGTCCCAGGGTATCGTCCACGGTACCTCGGTGACCTGTCCGCTGCACAACTGGAAGATCGACCTGACCTCCGGCGAGGCGCTGGCGCCTGACGAGGGCTGCACCAATGTCTTCGCCACCAAGGTGGAAAACGGCAAGGTATACCTCAGCCTGAAAGCCGACGAAGTGGCCGCCTGACAGACAACCGCTGGAGAAGGCTGACGATGCTGTTCGGACGCGAGAAAAAGAACCCCATCAAGATTGCTGACAAGGGCGTGGTGGAATGGAAATACGCCACCTGCGGCTACTGCTCGACCGGCTGCTCCATCGAGGTGGGCATCGATCACAAGGGCAAGGCGGTGGCATCGCGCGGTGTTGCCGATGCCGACGTCAACCGCGGCAAGCTGTGCATCAAGGGTATCTTCGAACACGAACTGTTCAAGACGGCGGGTCGTGGGCTCAAGCCGCTGATGCGGGATAACCGCTGGGACGCATTCAAGTCGGTGTCCTGGGACAGCGCCCTGGACCGCACGGCGGAAGAGATCCAGCGCATACAGGATCAGTACGGCAGGGACGCCTTCTCCATCGTCTCCACCGGGCAGATCATGACCGAGGAGTTCTACACCCTGGGCAAGCTGGCCCGGGGGGTGATCGGCACCAACAACTACGACGGCAACACCACCCTGTGCATGTCGTCGGCGGCGTCCGGCTACAAGCGTTCCTTCGGCTCCGACGGCCCGCCCGGCTGCTACGACGATTTCGAGCACACCGAGTGCCTGCTGGCCATCGGCTCCAACCTGCCGGAGCAGCACCCGGTCATCTTCTGGCGCCTGCGCGATACCCTGGAGAAGCGCAAGTTCCCCATCATCGTGGTCGACCCGCGGGTCACCATGTTTGCGCAGATGGCGGATATCCACCTGCCCATCCAGCCCGGCACCGACGTGGTGCTGCTCAACGCACTGGCGCATGTGATCCTGAAAGAAGGACTCGCGGACCAGGACTACATCGACGCCCATACCGAGGGACAGGACGAGTTCAAGGCACTGGTCGAGCAGTACGATCCGCAGACCGCCTCGCGTATCTGCGGCATCGACGAGGACACCATTCGCAACGTGGCCCGTGTCTACGCCAAGGCCGGCTCAGCCATGACCATCTGGACCATGGGCATCAATCAGTCCACCCACGGTTCCGATGGCGTGGTCGCGATCAACAACCTCAACCTGGTCACCGGCAACATCGGCAAGCCCGGTGGCTCCAGCCTTTCGATCACCGGTCAGTGCAACGCCATGGGCACCCGCGAGTGGTCTTCCTGCTCGGGCCTGCCCGGCTACCGCGCGCTGGAGAAGGACAGCGACCGTGAGGAGATCGCGAAATTCTGGGGCATAGATCCCGCGTTTTTCCCCAAGGAGCGCGGTCTGTTCATGACCGATATCCTGCCGGCCATCGAGACCGGCCAGATCAAGGGGCTGTGGCTGATCGCCACCAATCCCATGACCTCCATGCCCAACACCCCGCGCATCCGCAAGACCCTGGAAAAACTGGAATTCCTGGTGGTGCAGGATGCCTACCGCGACGTCGAGACCACCGAGTACGCCCACGTCTATCTGCCTGCCGCGCTGTGGGCCGAGAAGGAGGGCTGCTTCACCAATACCGAGCGCCGGGTGAACCTGATCCGCAACGTCAGCCAGCCGCCCGGTGTGGCCAAGCCCGACCTGTGGATCTTCAATCAGATCGCCAGCCGCTTCGAGCAGGGGCGGGCGATGGAGTTCCCCGACGATGCCGAGCAGGTGTTCGATGAACTGCGCGAACTGTCGCGTGGCCGCATGCTCGACTACTCGGGCATGAGCTACGACAAGATCGAACAGAACCGCGGCATGCAGTGGCCCTGCTCCGATGCGCCCAGCGAGTGGGCCGGCGAGGACTCCAGCGATGGCACCCGGCGGCTCTACAGCGACGGCCGCTTCGCCTTTCCGTCAGGCCGGGCGAAACTGATCCCGCTGCCCTTCATCGACAACAACGAGCGACCGGACGAGGAGTATCCCTTCTGGTTCAACTCCGGCCGGGTGGTGGAACATTTCCACACCCGCACCCGTACCGGCAAGATCGGCAACCAGAACAAGTTCTCGCCCACGCCCTACATGGAGATGAACCCGGATGCGGCGAAGGCGCTGGGTATCCGCCATGGCGAATACGCCCGCGTCATCTCACGCCGTGGTGACGCCGTGGTGATGGTGCAGACCACCCAGCGGGTGTCGACGGACATGGTGTTCGTGCCCTTTCACTTCCACGACTGTGTCAACCGCATCACCCTCGGCCTGCTCGATCCCCATTCGCGCCAGCCGGCCTTCAAGCAGTGCGCGGCGCGCATCGAACCCATTGCCGACCAGAAGGCGGCCGCGGTGCGCAACAAGGCCGCACGCGCCTATTAACGACCAAGTAAGCAACTATGTTTGAGCCTCGCCCGAAAGAGCAGAAATACGCCTGGGTTCCCCAGGCGGAGCACCCGCAGACCAACCGCTACGGCCAGCCCATCGAGACGGTGCCGGAGGGCCATGAGCTGAGGGATCAGTCGCTCAACATCAACGGCGACAAATGGGTGTCGGACAACCCCAACCGCTACAAGCAGCACGGCTTCTATTTCAATGCCGACCGTTGCATCTCCTGCCACGCCTGCGAGGCGGCCTGCTCGGAGAAGAACGACCTGCCGGCGCACCTGGCTTTCCGCTCGGTGGGCTATATCGAGGGTGGCAGCTACCCGGCCTACACCCGCATGAACATCTCCATGGCCTGCAATCACTGCGACGACCCGGTGTGTCTGAAGGGCTGTCCGACCCGCGCCTATACCAAGTTCGCCGAGTACGGCGCGGTGCTGCAGGACCCGGACATCTGCTTCGGTTGCGGCTACTGCACCTGGGTCTGTCCGTACAACGCGCCCCAGCTCGATACCTCGGCCGGCCATGTCTCCAAGTGCAACATGTGCGTGGACCGGCTGGAGGTCGGCCTCAAGCCGGCCTGTTCCTCGGCCTGCCTGGCCGGTGCACTGGACTTCGGCATCATCGAGACCACGCCGGAGGACCGCGACCAGCTGGAGACCCGCATCCCCGGCTTCCCGACGCCGGAGATCACCCACCCGAACATCCGCTTCCAGCAGGTCAACAGCCTGCCGCGGGAGATGAAGCGTACCGACTCCATGCCGCTGCGTTACGAGCGCGACGCCCAGGGCGAGGGCGGCGGCTACACGACGAAGGTCGATGACGACGGCCGCCCGCGCCAGTGGAACCTGAAAAAACTGTCCACCCGCGAGAACCCGCTGGTGATCTTCACCCTGGTGACCCAGGCGGTGGTCGGCGCCTTCCTGGTGCTGTTCCTCGGCCCGCAGTTCGGCCTCGCGGTGCCTACCGCCGAGACCCACCCCGTTGCCTGGCCGCTGCTGGTGTTCGGCCTGATCGGCATCCAGACCATCGGCCTGGTGCTCTCGACCCTGCACCTGGGACGGCCGCATCGCTTCTACCGTGCCTTCAACAATCTCCGCTACTCGCCTGTCAGCCGCGAGGTGGCCGGTGTTGCCGTGTTCTACAATCTGCTCGCCGCCTACGCGGTGCTCAGGGGCCTGCCGCAACTGACCGGCTGGCTGCCCGCCGGGCTGGTGGACGGGCTGGCCGTCGTGGCCGGCTGGGGTGCTGCCATCTCCGGTATTGCCGCGTTGTATTTCATGCACCGCATCTACCGCATCCCGGCGCGCCCGTTCTGGCACCACTGGCAGGTACTGACCAGCTTCTACGGTAATATGCTCACCCTCGGCGCGCTGCTGGTGGGCCTGACCACCGCCCTGCTCGGCGTGATCGACGGCGTCTCCTACGCCGGGACACTGCGCGTGCTGGCGCTGCCCATGGTGCTGGGGCTGCTGCTGGAGGGTGTCGGCCTGTGGCGTCACGCCCATGACCTGCAGGCGCAGGGTGGCGAAGGCGCGGCGGGTCACTTCCTGCAGAGCCGCGACTTCGGTCATGTCTATCTGGCGCGCAATGTCGGGCTGTTGCTCAGTGGTCTGTTCATCACCGGACTGGCACTGAGCGGCATGGAGGGTGTTGCCGGGCTGGTGCTGTGGTCCCTCACCGGCTTGTTGGTGATGCTGACTGCATTGGCCGGCCGCGCCCTGTTCTACGCGGTGGTGGTCCCCACCACCATGCCCGGCGCCTTCTTCTGGAAGAACGCCGGCTTCCAGGAACACGCCCGCGAGACCGGTTTGGCCGGGATGCCCCAGGTGGGTGTGCTGGGTGATGTTCATTGACGAGGTGCCGTTGCGTTCGAACCGCGCGGTGTAGTTTCAGCGGTGCAGCCTGAGCTGCGGGGAAAGGCATGAGCGAAGCGGTATCCACCACCTGTCCCTACTGTGGCGTCGGCTGCGGGGTGCTTGTCAGCCCGGACGGCAGCGGCGGCATCACGGTCAAGGGTGACAAGTCGCATCCGGCCAACCTCGGCCGACTCTGTTCCAAGGGCACCGCGCTGGCCGAGACCGTCGATCTCGATGGCCGCCTGCTGCAACCCGAGGTGGATGGTGTGCAGACGGACTGGGACAGCGCACTGGATGCGGTCACTAGCCGCTTTGAACGGATCATCGCTGAACACGGCCCCGACGCGGTGGCCTTCTATGTCTCCGGCCAGCTGCTGACCGAGGACTACTACGTCGCCAACAAGCTGATGAAGGGCTTCATCGGCTCGGCCAATATCGATACCAACTCCCGCCTGTGCATGTCCTCGGCGGTGGCCGCGCACAAGCGCGCCTTCGGCAGCGACACCGTGCCCATCTGCTACGAGGATCTAGAGCAGGCGGACCTGATCGTCATCACCGGTTCCAATCTCGCCTGGTGTCACCCGGTGTTGTACCAGCGCATCCTGGTGGCAAAGAAAAACCGCCCGGCGATGCAGGTGGTGGTGATCGACCCACGCCAGACCGCGACCTGCGACATCGCCGACCTGCACCTGCAACTGCGCAGCGGCACCGATTCGATCCTCTTCAACGGCCTGCTGAGCTGGCTGGCGGCACAGGGCGCGACCTACCAGCGCTTCGTCGAACAACACACCCAGGGGCTGGAGGAGGCACTGCAGATCGCCCAGTGGTATGCGCCCTCACCGCGGGTGGTGGCCGAGCATTGCGGCCTCGACGAGGCCCTGGTGCAGCAGTTCTACGACAGGTTCGCCGCCACCCAGAAGGTGGTGACCCTGTTCTCCCAGGGCATCAACCAGTCCACCAGTGGCACCGACAAGGGCAATGCGGTGATCAACTGCCACCTGATCACCGGGCGCATCGGTCAACCCGGCATGGGGCCCTTCTCGGTCACCGGTCAGCCCAATGCCATGGGCGGGCGCGAGGTGGGCGGACTGGCCAATCAGCTGGCGGCGCACATGGATCTGGACAACCCGGCCCACCAGGAGCTGGTCGGTCGCTTCTGGCAGGCGCCGAACCTGGCCACCAGCGCCGGCCTCAAGGCGGTGGATCTGTTCCAGGCGGTGGAGCGTGGCGAGGTCAAGGCGGTATGGGTGATGGCCACCAACCCTGCGGTGAGCCTGCCGGATGCCAGCCAGGTGCGTCGCGCGCTGGAACGCTGCGAGTGCCTGGTGGTCTCCGACTGCATGGCGACCACCGACACCATCGGCTACGCGGACATCAAACTGCCGGCCCAGACCTGGGGCGAGAAGGAGGGCACGGTGACCAACTCCGAGCGCTGCATCTCCCGTCAGCGTGCCTTCATGGCGCCGCCAGGCGAGAGCCGCCCGGACTGGTGGATGGTGTGCGAGGTGGCAAAACGCCTCGGTTTCGAGGGTTTCGATTACGCGGGGCCGGCGGAGATCTTCGCCGAGCACGCGCGCCTGTCGGGGTTTGAAAACCAGGGCGAGCGCGATTTCGATCTCAGTGGCTTGAGCGATCTCAGTGTCGCTGAATATGACCGGATGGCACCACTGCAGTGGCCGGTGCGCCGGCCCGGCCAGTCGCGGCAACGGCTGTTCGCCGATGGCCATTTCTACACCGACAACCAGCGCGCGCGCTTCATCCCGGTCACGCCGCTGCCGCCGGGGCAGCTGCCCGACGCGGATTACCCGCTGGCATTGAACACCGGGCGGGTGCGCGATCACTGGCACACCATGACGCGCACCGGCAAATCGCCGCGCCTGTCGGGGCACATCGCCGAGCCCTACCTCGCCGTCCACCCGGTCGATGCACAGCACTGCGGCCTGGACGATGGACAGCTGGCCACTGTCAGCAGTCGCTGGGGCGAGGCCATACTGCGGGTCAATGTCTGTGATACCCAGCTGCCGGGGCAGGTGTTCGCGCCGATGCACTGGAGTGATCATTTCGCCAGTGCGGCCCGGGTGGGCAGCGTGGTGAACCCGCTGCTCGATCCGTACTCGGGTCAGCCCGAGTTCAAGCACACCCCGGTGCGGGTGACGCCCTATCGCGCCGCCTGGTACGGCTTTCTGCTGGCGCGCAAGGAGTTGCGCCCACGCCAGGCGACCTACTGGTCGAAGGCCAAACGCTATGGCCTGTGGCACTACGAGCTGGCCGGCGAGGCGGCCCCCGACAACTGGGCGGCCTGTGCCCGCGAGCAGCTGGGTGAGGACGGCGACAATGCCGAGTGGCGCGAGTTGTACGATTCCACCCAGTCGACCTATCGCGGGGCGCGGGTGGTGGATGGCCGCCTCGATGCAGTGATCATCATCGGTGCCGACTACCACCTGCCGCCGCGCGACTGGCTGGCCGCGCTGTTCAAGAAGGACCGGCTGGAGGATGCCGAACGCGGCCGCCTGTTGCGCGGCACCCCGCCCAAGGGTCAGGAGGATGCCGGCCAGATCGTCTGTTCCTGTTTCAGTGTCGGCGTCAACACCATCACCAAGGCGATCCGCGAGCAGCAGCTGATGACACCCGAGGCGATCGGCGAGGCCTTGAATGCCGGCACCAACTGCGGCTCCTGCGTGCCCGAACTGCGCCGTCTCATCGCCGAGGTGAAGGCCGAGCCGTCGGCCTGACCGGCGATGGCTGAGCGACAGGGCTGGGACCCCGAACTGGCGGCCATCGGCCGGCCCATCGAACAGATCGACAGCGACTTCGAACGCGGTGTCTGCGAGGCCATCTACCGCTCGCCGGCACAGCGCTGGCAGCGTCGCCTGATCGGCCTGGCGCTGGGGCTCAAGCATGGGCTGCGCGGCATGCTGTTCAGCTGGCCGCTCTATCTGCTGGGACTTGCAGCACTGACCCTGCCTGCCGAAGGCAGCCGCTGGCTGGGGCTGTTCCTGTTGCCCGGTCTGTGGCTGTCGGGCTGGATACTGTATCGTGGCGTGCGCGAGGACTATGCTCACTACGTGCATCACATCCTGCTCAAGCCCGGTGCCTGGCGCCGCATCCTGTTCTCTATGCACTGAGGTTCGTTGTCTTGTCTGACCTGCCCGTACTCGGTTTCGTCGCCTTCTCCGGCACCGGCAAGACCACCCTGCTGAGCCGCCTCATCCCGGCACTGCGCGAGCTGGGCATCCGCTGCGCGGTGATCAAGCACTCGCATCACGACTTCGAGATCGACCAGCCCGGCAAGGACAGTCACCGCCTGCGCGAGGCCGGTGCCGATCAGGTGGTCCTCGCCTCGCCCTACCGTACCTTCTGGGTACGCGAGGGTGACGGCGAGCACGAGCCGACCCTGGCCGAGCTGGTGGCGCGGCTCGACCCTGCCGGTATCGACCTGGTGCTGGCGGAGGGCTTTCGTAACGAGGCCATCGCCAAGATCGAGGTGCATCGCCCGGCGCTGGGCACACCCCTGCTGTGTCTTGATGACGAGCGGATCATCGGCCTGGCCTGTGATCAGCCGCCGGCCAGCGAGGTGCCGGTGGCGCTGCTGCCATTGAACAATCCGGCCGCGATTGCCGGTTTCGTCAGGACGTGGCTGGCGGCGCAGGATTGAACACGCCCGTTGCGCTCTTCTCCCGCATGCGAGTGCGGCACGGGAGGCGTATTCAACGGGATAAGACTTCTCCTCGCCATTGTTGTCGAAATGACAAGATTGAGGGTGGCAAGGGTGGGGGTGTCCATGATCTGCTCAGTGGCCAGGCATCCTGCCCAGGATGTCATTGTCATCTCGACCAACGGGAGAGATCTTCGTACCAGACCCCAATCTCCCTGCCGCAGGCAGGCCTGCCCGGTTGATCAACAGACACCCGGTGTTCGGATATAATCGCGGCCCGGCGATCTCACGCCGCTGCCGTCCAACCCTGCCGAGTCCGCCATGAACAACATCAATACCGACGCCCGTACGCTGCAGGCGCGCTTTCTGCATCTGCGCGAAAACAAGATCTTCGAGACCTTCGTCATCCTTGTCATCGTGCTCTCGGCGCTGGTGATCGGTGCCAAGACCTACCCGATCCCGCCGACGGTGATGCAGGTGTTCCACGTGCTGGACACCGCCATCACGGTGTTCTTCCTGGTGGAGGTGCTGATCCGCATGGTGGCCGAGGGCAGTCTGATACGGTTTTTCCGACGTGGCTGGAACGTCTTCGACTTCGTCATCGTGGTGGCCAGCCTGGTGCCGGTGGAGGACAGCGAGGTGGCGCTGCTGGGCCGGCTGCTGCGCATCTTCCGCGTGCTGCGGCTGGTGTCCATCATCCCCGAGCTGCGGGTGCTGCTCAGTGCCTTCGTCAAGGCGATCCCGCGCATGGGTTACGTATCGCTGCTGATGTTCATCATCTTCTACATCTACGCAGCGATGGGCGCGATGTTCTTCAGCAAGATCAATCCCGAGCTGTGGGACAACATCACCATCAGCATGCTGACGCTGTTCCGCGTCGCCACCTTCGAGGACTGGACCGACGTGATGTACGAGACCATGGCGGTCTACCCGCTGAGCTGGGCCTTTTATCTCTCCTTCATCTTCATCGTCGCCTTCGTGTTTCTGAACATGATGATCGGCATCGTGCTGGAGACCCTGCAACAGGAGCACGAGGAGTTTTCTCGTGAAACGGGCGAAGGCGAGGCCGGCGAGGTGCACTGGATCCGCGATCATACCGAGGCGATGGAACAACGCCTGGCGCGGATGGAAAGATTACTCGAGGAGATGAACGCAAGGCGGTGACCCCCGAGCCATCACCAGCATGCGCACGGCCGGCTGATGCCGCCGCTGTGTGAGCGTCATGACCTTCTGTGCTGTGACTTTTTACAATTCGAGCCAGTCCAAACTAGACTACCCAACGTAAATGGGATCGCGCGGCATGGCCACTGGTGGGCCATTGTGAGGGGAGTTTCAGTGCAAGCCATCATCGACATGGATAAATGGAAGTCCCTGTTACAGGGACTGTTGGACAGCGCGCTTTTGCTCGTCCAGAACCCGCTCTTCTGGCTGCAGTTTGCGGTCATCGCCGGGGTCTTCGTGGTGGCACGCTGGCTGCTATCCCCCCTGATGAGGAGGGGGCTTGCCTGGCTCACAGACAAGTTTTCCCGCATACCGAGTCTGCGTCGTCCGCTGCTGGCACTCAATCAACTGACCATTCCTGTGGCATGGCTGTTATTGCAGTGGATAGCCCTCTATGTGGCGGAACTGCTGAAGTGGCCAAACGGCGCATTGACCATCATCGCCAGCCTGTTGAGCGCCTGGGTGTTGATTCGCCTGGTGACCATGCTCGTGGCGAACGAGACCCTGGCGAATTTTCTCGCCATCTCTGCATGGACTGTTGCGGCCCTCAATATCTTTGGGTTGCTCGATGCCTCCATCAACCTGCTCGATAGCTGGGCCATCACCGTTGGGCAGGTCCGCGTCTCGCCCTTGACGGTGCTGAAGTCAGTCCTGTCGTTATGGTTTGCCTTGTGGTTGGCGAGTGCCCTGTCAGACTTGATCGAGCGGCAGCTCGAGCACACCAGGAGCGTGGCGCCTGCGATGAAGGTGCTGGGCGCGAAACTGATCCGTCTGATCCTTGTCGTCGGGGCCGTCCTGATCGCCTTGTCTTCGGTCGGCATCGACCTCACGGCATTTGCGGTCTTCAGTGGTGCGCTCGGTGTCGGGCTTGGCTTCGGTCTGCAGAAGATCTTCTCCAACCTGGTGAGCGGCATCATCCTGCTGATGGATCGATCCATCAAGCCGGGAGACGTCATCGCAGTGAACAACACCTTCGGCTGGATCAACTATCTGGGTGCGCGTTATGCCTCGGTGATCACGCGTGACGGCATCGAGCACCTCATCCCGAACGAGGAACTGATCACCCAGCGTGTGGAGAACTGGTCTTACAGTGATTCCCTGGTAAGGCTGAGGATCCCGATCGGCATCTCGTATAACTCTGATCCGGCCAAGGCCATGGCGCTGTGCGTCGAGGCCGCCGAGATGGTGCCACGTGTTCAACTGAAACCGGAACCCCGCTGTCAGTTGATGGGCTTTGGCGACAGCTCCGTCAACCTGGAATTGCGCATCTGGATCAACGATCCGCCAAACGGTCGCGCCAATGTCATCAGCGAGGTGCTGCTGGGTGTCTGGGAGCGCTTCCATGAAAACGGCATCGAGATTCCCTTCCCGCAGCGCGACCTGCACGTGCGCTCCATGATGGGCGAACGTGACCTGCAGGCGCTGTCGTCCATCTTGAGGGGACAGCAGGCACGGGAGGCAGGGGAATGATCTCTTTCATGCTGTGTACGAGTGATACGGCACACCAGGGCGGCCCGGAGCTGCTCGAGCAATGGCGCGCACAGACGGATGCCTGGTTATGGGTTGATCTGCAAGACGAGCCCGCGCTGAATGAAAAGGCGCTGCTGTGCGATGCGCTGGGCTTGGACGAACATGCGGTCGCCGAGGCCCAGCGGCCGCGTCATCCGCCGGGGTTCGAGGCCTTTCCGGACCACGTCTATCTGCTGCTGAAGGCGCTTACCTCTGATACCGATGACCTGGACTTCGCCACCCAGCAACTGGCGGTCTTTGCCGGGCCGCGCCTGCTGGTGACCCGTCATGCCATGGAATCGCGATTTCTCCAGAAAAAACAGAAGAAGCTGGCGGAGCAGGGCTGCGCAGGTATCACGCCATACGGCA
>JANTHH010000006.1 GCA_024762485.1 Chromatiales bacterium | reverse complement strand
CGTTGTCCACGCGCTCGGTACCCGGGCGGGGCAGAAAGGCCCATTCACTCCAGAGCCGATAGTCGTCGCGGAAGGCCTGCAGGTTGTCCCAGATGGCCTTGAAGTCCGGATCCGCAGCCGACTGCTCGGCCACCACCTCGGCCCACTTGGTACGGAACAGATCGAGCATCTCCGGTGACCAGTAGCGATTCTCCACGCCCCGTTCGGTCAGGTTCCTCTTCATTGCGGGAAACTGTATCGCCTCGCCCAACGCCAGGCCATCGAGCATGGCCGCCTTGCAGCCCATCTCCAGCAGACCCTGCTGGCGGTTGTCCATCTGTCGCCAGGTGTCACCGTTGACCAGCAGCTCCAGCAGGGTCGCAGGCTGATGCCAGCCGGGGTAATAGTTGTATTTGAGGATCTTGTAGAAACCCAGACGCTCGTCAATGGCGGGCATGGAAAACTCGGTGGCGTCGATGGCGCCCTTCTCCAGCGCGGGGAAGATGGCGCTGCCTGGCAGCAGGCTGGTGGAGACACCGAGCTTCTCCATCACCAGGGCACCGAGACCGAAGAAGCGCATGCGCAGCCCCTTGAGATCCTCCGGCTTGTCGATGGGGCGCTTGAACCAGCCAGAGGTCTCCGGTGCAAGGATGCCGCAGGGGATGGTATGCACGTTGAGCCCCGCCTTGTCGTACATCGCCTGCCAAAGCTTGCGGCCATCACCGTAGTGGATCCAGGCCAGTAACTCCGGCGCCTCGGGACCGAAGGGCACGGCCGAAAACAAGGCCGCCTTGTTGCCCAGCACCCCGGCATTGAATCCCGCCGTGGTGAAGCCGGCATTCACCTGCCCGGCGTTGACCGCCTGCAGGATCTCCTTGGCGGGGATCAGTTTCCCCGGTTCATACAGCTTGATCCTGAGGCTGCCACCGGCGCTCTCGTTGATGTGCTCGGCCAGCCACTTCGGGGTGCTGCCCAGACCCGTCAGGTGGGTGCCGACATAGACGGGCATTTTCAACAGGGCTTTCTTCGCCGTCGCCGGGCCTGCCAGCAGGGTAAAATACAGGCCGCAGGCGACCGCCAACCGTTTCTTGGTGTTCATGTTCGAGCTCTTCCTCCCAGCCGGTACAGGCTATCCGATACAAGACCCCGCGCGTTCCGGCCGAGGGGTCAGAGGTCCCAGCGATGTCAGTTATTTTTACAGGGAAGGCCCGGCCGGTGCAGACAGGGCCTTTCAACAGCCTGTTAACACTGAACTTTATCCCAGTGGCCTGAATACTGCTTGCATCATGATCGTCCTTGGAGGCTGTCGAGAACAATCAGCAACAACCGACCCGAGCAAAGGCCGCCTCCGGCTGGGGACTCTGTGACACTTCAACCGGCTCCGGCCGGTTTTTTCTTGCCCGTGAGCAGGCCGTCCCAGCGTTCCGCCAGGGCGGTGCGCAGCGCCGCCAGGTCAGCCACATCGATCTCCGCCACCGGCAGCCCGGCAGGCCAGGGCGCACCGGGGGCGAAGCGGCCGGTACGGACCAGCGCGGTGTGCATGCCCAGCTGCGCCGCGCCGGCGATATCGGTATCGGGCCGGTCGCCGATCATCAGGCATTCACCGGCCACCACACCCAGACGGTCCAGCGCCATCTCGTACAACAGCGGGTTCGGTTTGCCGATGACCACCGGTTGCTGGCCACTGGCCACCGCGAAGGGCGCCACCAGTGCCCCGCCGCCGGGCAGGACCAGGTGTTCGCCATCACGCATGGCATCCACTGTGGTGTCGGGATTGGTGGCCACCAGGCGGGCCCCGCCCTTGATCAGCAGGTTGATACCGGTGGTGAGACTGTCGAAATCCAGCCCCGGCCCCTCGCCGGTGACGACGAAATCGGCGCGCTCGGCATCCGCCGTACCCACCTCGGCGAGTGCCTGGTGGAGGCCGTCGGCACCCACCGCGAAATAGCGGAAGCCCGGCCGCTCCCGGGCCAGCCAGCGCGCCGTGGCCTGGGCGGAGGTCAGTACATCGGCTGGATCGTAGGCCGGCAGGCCAAGCCGCTGCAGCCGCGTCACCACCGCCGCCGGCGGCAGAATCGGGTTATTGGTGATGAACAGATGGGGGATCGACGCGATGGCATCGAGGAAGTCAGCGGCACCCGGCAAGGCATGATCGCCGTGATAGAGCACCCCATCCATGTCGAGCAACAGTGCCTTGGGCGGCTGGTCCGTGATCATCGTTGGCGACCCGCTGCGCGGCAAGGCAACCTTCCCGGTGGCAGTGGAAACAAGGCTGCCGGCACGTGGACGGCTTCGTCTGTCTCCCCCTCGGAACGAGAGAACTCGAACCGCCATCCACGACAAGCCCACTCTGCGCTTTGACCCATATCAACCCGTCTCATTCCCTATCTGATGGTGGTGGCCGGCCGCATGTATACTTCGACCTGTGGATAAGCAGGATGCCTGCGACGCCCCGGGCATGACTCTGTAGTGAGCAGTCCACCATCGGGGTACAATTCCATCATTCACCCACTTCGCCAAGCGCTGTTTCCAGCGAATGGCGCCCGCGGTTGTCCTTTAGCCGGAACAAGCATGACCTATTGCATCGCCATCAAACTTCAGGACCATCTGGTTTTCACGTCGGACTCTCGCACCAATGCCGGGCCAGACCAGGTCGATGTCTACTCGAAGATGAGGACCTGGGGTCTGCCCGGTCACCGGCAGTTTGTACTGCTCAGCGCAGGGAATCTTGCCACCACTCAGGCCGTGGTGAGTCGCATCCAGCGCGATATCGATGAAAAAGCCGCAAAAAACCTTCTGACCCTGGACTACATGGGGGATGTGGCTGACTACGTTGGTGCCCTGAGTGTCGAGGAACAGGTCAGGCATACAGAGACCGCGAATCAGGGGAGCTTCAGCTCTGAAGCGACATTCCTGCTCGGTGGACAAATAGCCGGCCAGGAACCGGATATTTTTCTCATCTATCCCCAGGGAAACCACATCACCTGCTCTGAAACCGCGCCCTTCCTTCAGATCGGGGAGGTCAAATACGGGAAACCGATTCTCGATCGCATCATCCGTCCGGAGACCACCCTGGAGGATGCAATACGCTGCGGTCTGGTCTCCATGGACTCGACCATGCGCAGCAATGTGACCGTTGGACCGCCGATCGAGGTCGCAGCGACACAACGCGACGTCCTCGATTGCATCAAACGCTATCGCCTGGAGGAGGATGACCCCTACCTGCGGAGCCTGCACCAGGCATGGGGTGAGAAACTGATGGAGGCTTTCACCGAACTGCCTCGGCTTGAACTGGACATCTCCCCACCCTGCAGTTAGAAAAACACCCCGAGGCCCTGCAATAACACCTCAGCCTTCAGTGCGTGGCGTGGAACCAGGTTTCATCGAAAACAGCCTGCAGGCGAATCAGATCATTCTGGAAGTTGTCCAGGAACCGATGCAGTGCCACGCCATCGACACCTGCTGTTTTGAATCGATGCAGACGCTGGCTCACCGCGCTCACCATCTCCATCGGAACCTCCGGCCGTGGCAACTGCTCCGCGGTGTTATGGAGCGTCATCATGCAGGAGCCCAGCGCCCGGGGGAAAGCGGTGTTATCCACCAGGAATGAGATCACCGATTCCACTTCCACGCGTGGACCCACTGCTGTGCGATAGGCATGCAGCGCATGGAGTGTCTTCAACTGGTGAGTCCAGAGCAGGCCTTCATATGCCATGCCCACCTCGTCGTTGTCGGGATTACGCAGCAGCACCCCCGCGCCGACATCCAGCGTCCGGCTACTCATATCGGCCCGTTCCAGGTTGCGACCAAGCGCCATGAAACGGCGCTCCATGCCATGATTCAGTGCCCCCTCCAACAAACCCGTCAATTGCAGCGTCGTCCGAGAAACCCGCTGCAGCAGCTGATAGCGGGTGCGCCTGGCAAGGGAATTCTGCGCGTTCGCCTTGAGATCCACATAAAGTTCATTGATCAGTTCCCAGGCCTCGTGAGGGAGGATCTCGCGGGATGTCCGTGCATTTTCCCGGGCAAACCGGACCGAACTCATCACCGAGCCGGGGTTTTCGAGGTCCGCCATCAGAAACTTGATGACATTGCGTTCATTGATGTTCTGGTAACGCTCACCATAGACATCACTGCTGGCGGTGATCCACAACAGGGTATCCCACGCCGGTGCCACACCATGCGGCAGATCCAGGATCGTCTGGGAATAGACATTGAGCAGGCGCGCAGTGTTCTCGGCCCGCTCGAGATAGCGTGCCATCCAATAGAGACGTTCAGCGACGCGTGACAACATGGCTAGTCGACCCCCACGATCCAGGTGTCCTTACTGCCACCTCCCTGGGACGAATTCACCACCAGGGAGCCCTCACGCAGGGCCACACGGGTAAGCCCGCCAGCGGTAACCGTGGAGGTTGCGCCCTGCAGGATGAAAGGCCTCAGATCCAGGTGCCTGGGTGCCACGCCGTGATCCGTCAGTACCGGTGCAGTCGACAGACGGAGTGTCGGCTGGGCGATGTAGTTTCGTGGATCATCCTGGATCCGCTGGCGATATTCCTCGAGCATTTTCTGACTGGCCTGTGGGCCGATCAGGATGCCGTAACCACCGGACTCATTGGCGGGCTTGACCACCATTTCAGCGATATGCTCCAGCACATAGGCCCGCTGTTTGTCGTCCGAACACAGCCAGGTCGGGACGTTCGGCACCAGCGCCTTTTCCTTCAGGTAATACTCGATCATCTTCGGCACATAGGCGTAGACGACCTTGTCATCCGCAGCGCCACTGCCGGGTGCATTGGCGATGGCCACATTCCCTTTCCGCCAGGCGCGCATCAATCCGGGCACACCAACCACCGAGTCCTCCCGGAACACCTCCGGGTCCATGAAGATGTCATCGATTCGCCGATAGATCACATCCACCCGCTCGGGGCCCTCGACGGCCTTCAGTTGCACGAAATCATTGTCATCGACAAAGAGATCACTGCCCTCCACCAGTTTCACGCCCATGGCCTGCGCCAGATAGGCATGTTCGAAATAAGCGGAGTTGTAGATGCCCGGGGTCAGCACGACGACCTCCGGGCGCTTGCGCTTGCGCGGTGAAAGGGAGGTCAACATGTCATAGAGCTGCACCGGATACTCGTCCACCGGCAGGATACTCTGCTCCTCGAAAAGCTCTGGGAAGACCCGTTTGGTGACCTCACGGTTCTCGATCATGTAGGAGACACCGGAAGGCACCCGGAGGTTATCCTCGAGGACCATGAAACGACCTCGATGGTCCCGCACCAGATCACTACCGGAGATGTTCGACCACACGCCATGCGGGGGTGTCACACCGCGACAGGGCTCAAGAAAATTGCGCGATCCAAGCACAATATCCGCCGGCACGACATCGTCTTCAAAGATCTTCTGCTCGTTGTAGAGATCCTGGATGAAGCAGTTGATCGCACGGATCCGCTGCGACAGGCCGGCCTGCACTTTCTGCCATTCCCTGTTGGAGATGATTCTCGGAATGATGTCAAAGGGCCAGTCGCGGTCTATGTTGTCGCCCTCGGAATAGATCGTGAAAGTGATTCCCATGCCATGGATGGCTGCTGAGGCGGCATCCCTGCGTTCACGCAACTCCTCGTCGGTCAGACTCGACAGGTACTTGGCCAGCTTATGCCCGGCGCGGCGCGGGTGGCCCGGGCTCGCGATCAGTTCGTCGTAGAACTCACCCGAATCATACTTTCGCCAATCAATGGGCATCTGCGTTCAACCCCGATCTAGCCATGAGGTGTGGGTGCACATGGGTTTCGATGTCACCTCGGCATGGGCGTTGCTCATACCGCATCCTCATCGGCAATCATGTGTGCCTCCGCATGGGTCAGGTGCGGATGATTCCTTATCATGTAACCCGCGTTGTGCAGTTGGATGACGGCCTCCTGCAGATTGCACCGGATGGTGGCATTCGCGGACTGCAGCTGCTCGGCCAACTGGTGCAGGGAGATCTCGACATGATGCTCGCAGATGGCGACAGGCATCTGCAGACGCTCTGCGAGACTCAGGAAGGAATCAAGTGGTGACGCACAAGCCGACCTGTGTCGCTGAGGGTGCCAACTGCCTTCGGCGTTTGCCACGACGGGAGGTTTCTCTTGCTGCGGCAAATAATCAGCGACCTGCCCGGGATCAACCCCCGGGTCGCGACGCAGCACCGCGTTGATGACCGAGATCACGACAGCTGCCCCACGTTCATCAGGTGGCTGCGACAGTACAGCCGCCAATACCTCTCTTTGAGAATCGCTGAGTTGTGGCGCCTTGTAGCCGCTCATCTTGAAATCCCTGTCACCGGAGAGATTCTGCAGAAAGGCCTCAGTCGCAAAGTAGTAACGTGAAGTGTAATGAAACAGTTCCTCGGCGAATCCACCCCAGCCGGGATGGAATTCGGCGTAGTAATGACCATTGATGTTCTTTCGCTCGTTCATGACGTCACGATCCCCGGCACATAATGACTAGGTTGCGAGGCCGATTCACAGCACAGCGGCTTCCAGGCACTTGCGCACAGGCCCCCCGAACCTGAATGCGCACCGGCCTGGCGTTGGCGTCCCACCAGGTCCGATCGCCGCTCATCGTCTCGTCGACATTCATCACCAGGTGCCCGGCAGCGTGTCCTGCGTGCACCTTGAGAGGACCCAAATGTCAGGGTATGCCCGCGCTGTGCACCGAGCGTCATGCCCTGTCGAATACCGGTATTGACAGCATCTGACATCGATATCTCCCATGGCGCAGCATGCGGCCACCTTTATGACGGTCAGCAGCGACAGGACTCCCAACATGCTCAATGATGGCCCACATCGCATATTGCTGCGCACCACCTTGGCTCACCAAGTGCGGGAATCCCCCCCTGATTTGTGTACTGGATGATGAACAGCAAGTTCCTTGCCATCCTGATGCGCTGCTAGTCACCACCCTGTATCTATCCGTGCTGTGCTGCCCCTGTTCGCGACCGGGCATGCGAGGCTGCGGGCCTGCCTGCAATCAAGCCAAGTTGAATGACGGCAGCGTGAAAGCATGATGGGTCTCGACCTGCAGCCCGGGGTTACCGCCAGGGACTCAAGGAGGACACGCCAGGTCATCCCCTGGTCGACGACAGGTTCCTGCTGCGCAATGCCCGCCAGCAGGGTACTGATGTCCAACTGTCGAAACAGACAACCATCACGGCAGGGAGGACAGCTGCAGTAGGTCTCCAGCGCCGGGACTGCCGCACCAACATTGCCAATCATGCCGCCGGCCTGCCTGACCATGGTGCAGGATGGACACCAAGGTTTCGCCGGTACGGCGAAAAACCCCTCAATCGCCTTGCCTGCCGGATCTGGCATGACAACTGTATGACTGCACGTAACTCCCGGTTGGCCACGCAACGCCAGTGGCTGCCGGGTTCGTTGTTGCCGCGGGCACTGCCGCACGCCTTGATAGGACGACCATGGAAATCATCCACTTGATCAAGCCCACGGGCATCGCAAGACCCGGCATGAGCATACGCGAGGTGTTCCATATCTGTGTCGAGGCAGACGTACCCGGCGTCCCCTTCGTGGATTCGCAGGGCGTTATCACCGGCAAGATCTCGATACGGCACGTACTGAAACGTACCTGCATCCCCGACTTCATGGTTCGTCATGCTCAATTGCTGGGTGATCAACTGCACCACCTCGCACTGTCGCCTGAGCAGGTCAACAACGTCCTTTCACTCAAGGCAGACGACTTCGTATTCCCCGAAAAAGCGATAACCAGCAGCAGCACGCCCTTTGCCAAGGCCCTTGCCATCATGGAGGAGATGGACACCACCTACCTCTTTGTGGTCGACGATGGTGTGTACAAGGGCACGGTTTCAGTGATGGGCATAGCCCAGGCGATGATCGCCCATGATTGAAAACCCAGTGCAGACGCCCCTGGTTTTCACGCAGGAGATGTGGATCGCCACCGGCATCCTGGTCGGTGCATATCTGCTCATCTTCAGCGAAGTCCTGCACAGGGCCAGCGCGGCGGTTATCGGTGCAGTGGTGATGGTCGGCATCGGCATGGCCACCGATTTCTATACCCAGGAAGGTGCGATAAGCGCGATCGACGGGAATACCTTACTGCTGTTGCTGGCGATGATGATGCTGGTGGCCTTGTTGCGCCCCACAGGCGGTCTGGAATATATCGGGATCAAACTCGCAAAGCTTTCCGGGGGTAGCCCCAGAAAGCTGCTCGTCTATTTATGTCTGGCCACGTCTGTGATCAGCATGTTCCTGGATAACGTCACAACGGTGCTGATCTTCGCGCCGCTGACGGTATTGATCACGCGGATGCTCGATCTCAATCCGGCACCGTTCCTGATGGGCGAAGCCATGCTGTCGAACATCGGGGGCATCTCCACGCTGGTGGGTGACCCGACGACCATCATGATCGGCAGTGCCGCCGGGATTGATTTCATCGCCTTCCTCATCCACATGCTCCCCATGGTGGTGCCCGCCTGGATCACTACAGTGCTGCTGTTGCTCTTCCTGTTTCGCCATGAGCTGCGGCCATTGCAGGAGAACGCTGCAAAATACATGGATCTCGATGAATCCAAGGCCATCAGCAATCCCGCATGTCTTAAGCGCGTTGCCCTCGTGTTGGCGATCGTCATCATGCTGTTTTTCATACATCACAAACTACACCTGTTCCCCGCGTATGTAGCCTGGATCGGTGTGGCTATCGCGATGCTGATCTCCGGATCACGGCCGGAGCAGATGTTCACCGATGTGGAATGGTCCGTCCTGCTATTCTTTGCCGCTCTGTTCATCATCGTCGGAGGAGTTGATGCTTCGGGCATGCTGGACCTTCTGGGTCATGCCCTTGCTGAACAGGCCCGCAATCCCGAGACCCTGCTGCTGAGCGGGTTGATGGTGATATGGGTCGCCGCCCTGCTCAGTGCGATCGTCGACAATATCCCGATTACCATCACCATGCTGCCCATCTTCTCCGGTCTGCAGACCCAGGGCATCGATGTCACTCCATTGTGGTGGGCACTGGCGATCGGTGTCGGGCTTGGCGGCAATGTCACCCACATCGGCGCCACCGCGAATATCATCTGTATCTCAGAGGCCGAACGCTCGGGCCACCCTCAGGCCAGAATCAGCCCCCTGCAATGGTTTCGGGCCGGCCTGCCCGTCCTGCTGGCCAGCCTGATTGCCGTGAGCCTGGTTTATGCCATGTTTTTTGGCTGGTTCCGTTGAGCCTTCCCGACAAGAGTGATCCCGATGCCGTTGACAGCAGGGTGCGGCAGCATGCGACAACTGGCCACGGAAGTTGCGCATTGTTCAATCGCTGAAGCGCGCTGTTATTTCCTGGCATGCCACCTGCATGTCTTCTGAGACAGAAGCCGCCTTGGCTGTCATTCCAACCAGAGGTTCTCTAACGTGGTGATGGATACTTTTACCTTTGTGGGGCTGGTCAGCGCCGTGTCGCTGGTGAGCGTGGTCTTGGTTTTATGCAAACGCGGAGGCTGTGGCCGAGGCAGTGATTAACGTACCGGCAGCAGGTGTCAGGGTTGGCGAGGGGATGGCCGTCCTCTGACACTACTGCCAGATCATGCACCCCATCTCGTAAGGATGCGTCAGCATCGGATGATAGGGATAGAGCCTCAATTTGTAATATTGCAACCCTGGTAATGGGGGTGTGAAATCGAGGCTGAAGAGTGCCTCGCCGCTTTCCAGTCGCCCGTCACGTACCATACGGAGCGTGTCCACCACCTGCAGCTCGCCATTGTCCGCAGCTGTGCCGACCTGGCACTCGAGGGTGACATCCTCGGGGTCGAGTTCGCCCAGTTCGACCGCCATCCGGATACTGATCGGCTCGCCCACCGCCACCTGTTCTATCGGGTCATCCAGCCGGCGCATGCTTACACGTGGCCAACCCTCATGGACCCGTTCTTTCCAGTCGGCAAGTTCCACCGCCGGTTCACCCGCGCTGCTTGCAAAGGACTTACCCTCCTCGATGGCCTTGGTGTAGTAGCCCCTTACATAATCCATCACCATGCGTTGTGCGTTGTAGCGCGGCAGGATGCTCTTCATCGAGGCCTTGGATACCTTCACCCACTGCGCCGAATAACCCTGTCCATCCCAGTCGAAATAGGTGGGGATGATCTGATACTCCAGCAGGTCGAGGGCCGTCTGTGCCTCGATCTCGTCACGCTCAGCCGCCGGTCGATTTGGATGGGGACTGATCGCCCACCCATTCTCTCCATTGAAGCCTTCACCCCACCAGCCATCGAGGACACTGAGATTGATCACACCGTTCAAACCCGCCTTCTGGCCGGACGTCCCGCTGGCCTCCAGCGGGTATTCGGGTGTATTGAGCCAGACATCCACGCCGCTAACCAGACGACGCGTCATCGCCATGTTGTATCCCTCAAGCAGGATGATCTTGCCGAGAAACTCCTTCTGCCTGGACAGGAGGAAGATCTTGCGGATCAGCTCCTGCCCCGGGTGATCGCTGGGGTGTGCCTTACCGGCGAAGATGAACACCAGGGGCCTCTCCGGATCATTCACCAGCCGGGCCAGGCGTTCGAGATCACTCAGGATCAGGGTCGCCCGCTTGTAGGTGGCGAACCGTCTGGCAAACCCGATCACCAGGGGCCTGGTGTTTGAGGGATTGAGGTGCACGAGCGACTGTTCGATGTCCACCGGGTTGTCGCCATTGCGCTCCTGCTGTTTCCGGATCCGTGTCGCCACATCCTTGAACAACTGTGATTTCAGGGTTTGACGGATACTCCAGTACCGGTAGTCGGGGATCTCGTCGATCCGCTCCCAGTAGTCGGTGTTGAGCAATTGGTTTCGCCATTCGTGACCGAACTCCATGTCGAACAGGTTTCGCCATTCTGGTGCAAGAACACTGTAAACATGCACCCCATTGGTTACATAGCCGATCGGATTCTCGTGGGGCGCGATCTGCGGCCAGATATAACTTTCCATCTCGGATGACACCTGCCCATGGATGCGGCTGACGCCGTTGTGGAAGCGTGTCCCGCGAAGCGCCAGCGCGGTCATGTTGAAGCCACCCTGCGCCGCAGTACTGGAACCCAAACTGAGAAAATGTTCCGGCGCAATACCGAGTTCGCCAATCATGCGTTCGAAGTGATAAAGCACCAGTTCGGCGGTGAAGATATCGTGACCGGCAGCCACTGGGGTATGGGTGGTGAAGACCGTGTTTTTTGCCACCATCTCCAATGCCGCATTGAAACCGATGTTGCCGCCAATCTTCTCGCGGCAGCGTTCGACAACCTGGAAGGCACCATGACCCTCATTGATATGCCATGCCGTCGGTGCGAGGCCGAGCGCCCTCAATGCCCGCACCCCGCCAATGCCGAGGACCATCTCCTGCAGGATACGCGTGGAGGAATCACCGCCATAAAGTTGATGGGTGATGGTCCGGTGGCGCGCGCTGTTCTGTTCAACGTCACTGTCCAGCAGATAAAGCCGGATACGTCCGACCTTCGCCTGCCAGACGCGCAGGGAGATCGGCTCCTCTGTTTCATCGAGGGTGATGATGATCTCATTGCCAGCGACATCCCTGGCGGGCGATATGGGCAACTGGGAGAAGTCGGTATTGGGATAGTCGGCCTGTTGGTTGCCATAACTGTCGATCAGCTGGTTGAAGTAGCCCTGCCGGTACAGCAGACCGACCGCCACCAGCGGCAAGCCGAGATCGCTGGCTGCCTTGCAATGATCGCCGGCGAGGATACCCAGTCCACCGGAATAGATGGGCACGCTCTCATGGAAGCCGAACTCCATGGAAAAATAGGCGACCAGGTCCCTGCTTAGATCAAACAGCCCAGCCAGGTCCGCCCGCGGGGACTGTGCCAGATAGTTGTCGTAATCCGTGAGTGCAAGATGATAGCTCCCGAGAAAGATCGGGTCTTCGGCAGCCTCGTCGAGACGCTGCTGGGAGATACGTCGCAGAAACAGCTTCGGCCGATGACCGGTTTCGACCCAGAGCTCGGGCTGCAGATAATAGAACAATGCCCGCACATCGGTTGACCAGCTGTAGAACAGGTCGTCTGCGAGTTCCGTCAGGCGACTCAACGGTGCGGGGATCCGTGGCTGTACTTCAATGCTGTAACAGCTTCCTTTCATGTCATGGATTTCTATATAAAGTTCAAATGCTATCTGGACCGGGGAGCCATGTTTTCGCCAGGTGGCCGCTCACACATCACCGGTCTTGACTGGTAGACGGCCAACAAGCAGTTAACATGCCAGGGCAACCCGCTCGATGCGGCACCGCCCCATGGGCTCAACACAGCTGCCACCAATACCGGTGCGCACTTATTGTGTGCATGCACATCCTGGTGCCCCTCGAATGAACACCATGTCATGTGCGGGTCATCCTGTTATGGGAGCGTTGTGATACCTGGTGCAAACCGACGACCGCCTATCCCGCAATCAGCACCGACGCCGTCGCAGCCATCCCGTATCATTCAGGCCACCTGAAAGCGAGCAACGCACCCAATGGCATTTATCTTGCTCAGGCATACAATCAAGCAAAGGCGGTGAGGCCGGCATCCGCTTCACTGAGACTGCATATTGAGGGGGGACCGTTAAGCCGATGATCGAGATTCGTATTCATGGCCGCGGTGGGCAGGGCAATGTGGTTGCCGCCTACCTGCTGGCAACCGCCGCCATTGATGAAGGCAGGTTCGGCCAGGCATTCCCCGCCTTTGGTGCCGAACGACGCGGTGCACCGGTCGTCGCCTTCGTGCGTATTGCCGAGAGAAAGCTGCATCGCCACAACCAGGTGCTGCATCCCGCCTTTCTTGTCATTCAGGATGAGGCCCTGCTCCATGTCCCCGGTGTGCTCGATGGTCTGAAACCCGGTGGCAGGGTGCTGGTCAACTCCAGCCACAACAGTGAGCTGCTGAGCGAACAGTACGGCCAACAGTTCTTCGCGCTGCCGGCGGATTCACTCTCCAAGGAATATCTCGGTCGTCCGCTGCCTAACACCGCGCTGCTCGCAGCATTCCTGACACTGACAGAGGTGTTGCCCACGGAGGCGCTCAACAAGGCCCTGCGGGATCGTTTCAGGGGCACCCTGCTGGACAACAATCTGCGCCTGGTCCAGGAAGTGGCGACCCGGGTCCCCGCAGGCATCTGGGAGGACAGTTTCCATGCCACAGGCACTTGAAGGCTCCCAGGCCATTGCCCGTACCGTCGCCCTCTGCCGTCCACAGGTGGTGGCCGCCTATCCCATTACCCCACAGACCCATATCGTCGAGAATATCGCCAAGCTGGTGGCCGACGGGAAACTCGACTGCGAATATGTCAGCGTCGAAAGCGAGTTCTCTGCCGCCTCGGTGGTGCTCGGTGCCGCCGCCGCCGGCTCACGCGCCTATACCGCCAGCGCCTCCCAGGGCATCCTCCTGATGAGCGAGGTGCTGTACAACATCGCGGGGATGCGTATCCCTATGGTGATGACCTGTGCAAACCGGGCCATCTCCGCCCCCCTGTCGATCTGGAACGACCAACAGGACTCCATGTCGGTGCGCGATGCGGGTTGGATCCAGCTCTACTGTGCCGACAACCAGGAGGCGGTGGACACCACCATCCAGGCCTACCGAATTGCCGAACGCACCGAACTGCCGGTCATGGTCTGTGTCGACGGCTTCACCCTCACCCATACCCTGGAGCCCATCGAGCTGCCTGGTCAGGATGAGGTGGACAGCTTTCTTCCGCCTTATGCCTTCGCTCGTGCGCTCGATCCGGCGCGCCCCCTATCCATGGGCACCCTGGTATCGCCCGACCATTACCCGGAGGCGCGTCACTCGCACCATCATGCCCTGCTCAAGGCGCAACAGGAAATCATCGACGCCGACCTGGATTGGGCGGGCGTCAGCGGACGTGGCTATGGTGGGCTGCTGAGGATCGATGGCGGGGATACGGCAGAAATCGGCATTCTCACGCTCGGCTCGGTGATGGGCACCCTGCGCGATGCCCGCAGTGAACACCCCGGCCGTGATGCCGTGAAACTAATCCAGCTTCGCAGTTTCCGCCCCTTCCCGATCGAGGCCCTGCAGCAAGCCTGTCAGGGCCTGAAGCACCTGGTGGTTTTGGAGCGTGCCCTGTCTCCAGGGGCAGGCGGCATCGTCGGCAGTGAGGTACGGGCGGCCATGAGTGAGTTGCGCGATGCCCCGATGATTCACAATTACGCCATTGGCCTGGGTGGCAGGGATGTGCCACTGGACCTTTATCAGACCGTTCTGGACATGGTTGCCAGCGGCGGCATCAACCGCTTTTCGATACTCGATGCCGACCTGGAAAAACTCCCCCCCGAGGACCGCTGATGGGCATGGGAACACATGGATCTCAACAACTGGATATGGATCGATGACAGACACCGATGACAAGGCGCTTCTCAAACAGCTGCGTGTTGAACAGCCGCGCTTCCAGGGCATCGTCTCCGGGCACCGCGCCTGCCTCGGGTGTGGCGAGGCACTGGCCACGCGGCTGGTGGTGGAGGCCTGCGGGCCCGACATCATGATCGCCAATGCCACCGGATGTCTCGAGATATTCACCACCCCCTGGCCGGAATCGGCCTGGCGTGTGCCATGGCTTCACTCGCTGTTCGAGAACACCGGTGCCATCGCTGCCGGCATGGAGGCCGCCCTCAAGGCCCAGGGGAAATCCACCAAGGTATTGGCCTTCGCAGGCGACGGCGGGACCTTCGACATCGGCTTCCAGGCCCTGTCGGGCATGCTGGAACGCGGCCATGACGTGCTCTATGTCTGCTTCGACAACGAGGCCTACATGAACACCGGCATTCAGCGATCCGGTTCCACACCCCATGCCGCGATGACCACCACCTCACCGCCCGGCAAGGTACGCATGGGCAAGCGTCACCTGAAGAAGGACATCATTTCCATCGTCGCCGCTCATCACATCCCTTATGCCGCGACTGCCTCGGTCGCCTACCCCTCGGACATCCGACAGAAGGTTCGCCGGGCGATGGCGATCGAGGGGCCGACCTTCCTGGTCATACACTCCCCCTGCCCGTTGGGCTGGGGCCATGACGGTTCGCTGAGCATCGAGGTGGCCCGGCTCGCGGTCACCAGCGGCTTGATGCCCCTGATCGAACTGGAACGCGGCGAACTCACGGGGGCAATGCCGATACGCACGCCTCACCCCGTCAGCGACTATCTCAAGCTGCAGAAACGTTTTGCCCATCTGTTCGCCGATGACCCCAAGGCGCGCGAGGAACTGGTGCACCTGCAGGCGCTGGCCGATTACAACATCGAAAAATTCGCACTTCACAGTCTCGGTGATGACCCGCAGGACACGGATGGCGCGGATACAGTGACACGCGGCGGCATGCGTTATGCCTAGATCAAGACAGGATTCCAGACCATGAGCTCTCCCCTGTTCACCCGTGGCGGTTTTGCCTTGCCCGGCACCACCAGCCAGTTCAAGACCGGCACCTGGCGGGTACAGCAGCCGATCCACCGGCACCGCAACGCCCCCTGCCACAATGTCTGTCCGGCAGGCGAGGACCCGCAGGCCTATATCGCCGAATTCGATGCCGGTCATATCCGCGCGGCCTGGGAGACCCTGGTCAGTATCAATCCACTGCCCGCCATCACCGGGCGCGTCTGCCCGCACCCCTGTGAGTCGGGATGCAACCGGGGCGACTACGATGCACCGGTGGCGATCCACAGTATCGAGCGTTTTCTCGGCGACCAGGCGATCGCCGAAGGCTGGCCCTACCCCGTCGGCAAGCCTGCCGCGGATGCACAGGCGGTGGCCGTGGTCGGTGCGGGCCCGGCGGGCTTGTCCTGCGCCTACCACCTGCTGCGGCAAGGCCACCAGGTGACCCTCTACACCGCCCTGGGCGAGGCCGGTGGCACCCTGCGTGTCATCCCGGGTTACCGGTTGCCCGACAGTGTCATCGATGCCGAGGTCGAGCGACTGCTGCAGACGGGCATCGACTTCCGTCCCGGCCAGCGTCTCGGGCGCGACATCCATCTCGATGAACTGCGGGGCGAGTACGCTGCCGTGTTCCTCGCGGTCGGCACCCAGGACCCGCGTGACTGGAGCGTCGGCGGCGTCACGCCCCGCGATCTCCATGTTGGCCTGAACGTACTCAAGGAATGGATGGCCGTGGGCTCTGTGCCCCAGGCCGAGAGTGTGGCGGTTGTCGGTGGCGGCAACACCGCCGTGGATCTGTCACGCATCCTGAAACGCGCAGGTATACCGGACGTCCATATCATCACCCATAACGGCCTGCCCGGTCCCGACAGCCTGCCCGGCGATGTCATGCGCGCGGTGCCACGGGAGATCGAGCAGGCCGTGGAGGAAGGTGTTCAGATCCACGCCCACCGTGGCATCCGCCGCCTGCTGCTGCGGGGCGAACAGGTGGTGGGTGTGGAGATGGTGCACATGAAAAAGCTCCCCGACGCCAGCGGTCAGCTGAAACGGACGGCCTTCGAAGGTACCGAGACCCTGCTGCACGTGGACCAGGTGATACCCGCCATTGGCCAGACCATCGACCCCGCCGGTCTGGAGGCGATCCTCAACGGCAGCGCCTACCTCAAGGTGGATGAATGGCGCCGGGTAGAGGGGCACGCCGGGCTGTTTGCCGGTGGTGACGGTTGCAGCCGCGGCGGCGGCACGGTCACCTCTGCAGTCGGCGACGGCCGGGAGGCCGCCGAGGCCATCGCAGCAACACTGCGCGGCGAGGGACTGCCCGGGAAGACAGTCTCCGAGGCCATCGCTTTCGATGCCCTGAACCCCCATTATTTCGAACCGCTGCCGCGCAACGAACAACATATACTTCCCGTGGAAGAACGAATTGCCGAGGTCGAAACGGAGCAGACGCTGGATCCAGCCCAGGCAAAGGCAGAGGCCAGGCGCTGCCTTTCCTGCGGCAATTGCATGAGCTGCGATAACTGCTGGACCCTGTGCCCGGACAGTGCGGTCCTCAGGCTTCAGGACAAGGGCGCGACCGAGGCGCCCTACCGTTTCGACTACGACTACTGCAAGGGCTGCGGACTGTGTGCCTATGAATGCCCCTGCGGCTTCATCACGATGAAGGAAGAACTCTGATCCGCGCTGGCTGCCGGAGGCGCGCATCCTCAGGGTGCACCGTAGCATGCCAATGAACCACGATGGGGCACCTACTCTCCATCTGAGCAATTCGAAACGTGTACGAATCTTGCTTATGTCATCTCACCACGACAATGTTCAATGGAGAACCGAGAGATGAGCCGGTCACTGGAATTCCCCCGCCAGGGGGACAAGGAGAATTCACCATTCTTTGAAGACTTCCTCGTCAGATTGCTGGAAGAGCGTGACCGGGTCGGCCTCACGGAGATGATCTACGAGATCGACGCCATCATGATGACAGTGGACCCGGGGCACTCCATCGAGTATGTGGCGGAGCTGTGTCTGATGACGCCCTACCATTACCTGGTGACGCTGGAGAGCGAATCCCATTGGACCCATATCCTGCGCATCGACCTGGCGTATCCCGATATCCTTGTACGCGAAATCAAGGATCCGAAGATCAGTGGCATCTTCCGCAGCCTCAATGAGGTCTACCCCATCGGCGCACGCAAGCCCAACAGCCGCTACATGGGCGAGATCCTGCGCGTCAGCGATCTGCACAGCGTGGTTGCCCTGCAGAAAGAGCGCGAATTCCGCTTCTTCTCCCAGGACCAGGTGAGGAAGATGGAGATGCCGGGCAATGTCGCCATCGGCAAACCCTCGCCCTACACCCACAATGTGGTTGGCTACATGGAACGGGAGCCCGACCAACTGCGTGTCTATGCCCTCGGCATGAGCACCATCCGTCCCGACGTGCAGCACGCCTACCTGGCCGCCAAGGAGATGCAGAAGAAACGCGAAATCGATGATCTGCTGATGCCGATCGATCATCTCGCCACCCGCGTGTACAGCCAGAATCGCGAAGTCGCCATCCTCGAATGGTTGTCGCTGTCGAGCTACTACTACTGGGGCTCTTACGACATCAAGGATCAGAACTCCTCGACCAACGTCACCAAGAGCGTTCATTTTGCTGATGAGATCCGCAGCCCGGCAAAGGTCTTCACCGCAAACAACACCCCTTACTTCGTCAATCATCTGGAAAAGCTGCCGTCACCGACCGAAACCTTCGTCCGCAACTATGGCCCGCGGCTCCATCATCTGGCGCTCGCCGTCAGGGACGGTGAACGCGGCGGCATGGAGAACATCGACTATGTGGTGGAGCAGATCAGGCAGGAGGGCCAGGACTTCCTGCTCGATGTGATCGGTTCAAAGGAGGAAGGCCTGAAACAGATCTTCTCCAATGCCTCCGATCACTCATCATTGATCATCGAATATGTGCAGCGATTCGGTGAATTCGAGGGTTTCTTCACCAAGGACAACGTGGCGGGGCTCACCCATGCCGCCGGCGTCGCGGATGAGTTACTGGAATTACAGGCAGAGGCGGCCGAAAGCACCGCCACCAACTAGCATCGGTTCACCGCCATACACTCATCGGGCAGGTGGCGGATCAGGCGCCGCCTGCTCCGGCGACGACTCAGGTGTCGAGTGCCTCCACGTCGACCGATACGTCGAGGGTGTGTTTCTCCCCCCCACCGAAAATCACCCCCTTGAGTGGGGTAACGTCGCCGTAATCCCTGCCCCACGCCGTGGTGATATGCCGCTCCATCGGCACCTGGTTGTTGGTGGGATCGAAATCCACCCAACCGCGATTCGGCACATAGACCGAGAACCAGGCATGGGAGGCATCCGCTCCCCGTAGCTTTTCCTTGCCGGGGGGAGGAATGGTCTCCAGATAACCACTGACGTAGCGCGCGGGGATGCGGTGCGATATCAGGCAGGCGATGGCAAGGTGCGCGAAGTCCTGGCAGACGCCGCGGCGATGGGCCAGCACCTCGGACAGGGGCGTTGCAATGGTGCTGAAATCCGGGTCGTACTTGAAATCGCCATGGATCCGCCCCATCAGATCATGCACCGCATCCAGTATCGGGCGTCCGGGCACGAAGGAAGGCTCGGCATAGGCATGCAGGTCCGCATCGATCTCGATGAAGGGCGATTCCAGCAGGAACTGCCTGGCATCCAGGTCGTCCGGCCGCCTGCTGTTCAGCAGATAGGGGGCGACCTCGTCCCAGGCCATGGGGAATGCCGTATCGAGCAGGTCGCTGTGGGCCCGCACCTCCACTTCGCTCACGGCCTTGACCACCAGTTCCGAATGGTTGTGCTGGACATTGAAATAGGCCAGACGATTGCCGAAGTAATCCATTCGCTCGTGCAAGCTGGCAGCAGTGGGGTCAATCAGCAGCGATGAGTGGGTGCAGGACTGACGATGGAACTCCCGTGGCAAAAGGTGTGCAAGGTTATAGCAGGTAGTGACCGGCTTGCTGTAATGATAATGGGTGATATGGGTGACGCGGTAACGCATGTCTTCAGCCCTCCGCCCGGATCTGCACCAACTGATGCAGTCGCTCGACCTTTTGGAAGTAGGAGGCTGTCAGGACGTTCGAGACATTGACCAGCTGGAACTGAAGCTTGTTCAACAGCTGGTCCAGCGACAGCCTGGCCTGCTGGTCTTGATCGGCCGCCGACAGGGCATCCACGTCGGACACCCTGAGCTCGGTCAGGAGCTCGAGAATGATCCGTTCCTCGCCGGACAGGTGCTGACGCGCCCGGTCCACCGGCAGGTAACCGGTATGTTTCTGGATGCTGAGCAACTGGTAGCCGATCGAGCGTGGATTCTTCTCGTCCAGCAAGGCCAGATCGAGTAGTCCGGACACCTCGTAGCCGAGGGGGAAGTTTCGCTTGTAGGTCATCAGGCTGTCGATGATGCTGAGCACGGATTCCAACAGTTGTGATGCCTCATCATCCCTGATGACCGGCACCAGGGTCGTCTGCAGCAGGCTGGCCGTATGCAATGCCCTCTCCATGCGCCGCCCGATCTCCAGGAAACGCCAGCCCTGCTCATGGGTCATGTTCTCATTGGTCAGGCCACTGAAACCGACAAGTGCGGTGACCAGGTTGTCCAGTTCATCATCAACGTCATTGAGATGTTGTTGTGGCCCGGCAGTGAGCCCGCGCAGTTCGATATCGACATCGTTGATGACCCGCAGGGTATCCACCGACAGGCGGTCCCGCACGGTACGCGCCGCCATCAGCATGGCACCCAGTGTCTGGGACAGGCTGCCCGGGATTCCGGAGGTGATTACCCGCAGCAACTCGGGTTCAGGCGCGGCGAACCGCGACTCGGCACCCTCTCCAATGAAACCCGGGAAGAGTCTCGTCTGTGCGGTCACCGCACGCAGCAGCAGACCCATTGACGAGTCCGGGGTTACGGCGCTGGCAAATGCCAGGCTGTCGGCGAGATTGAGCTGGACAACCCGCAACAGCCTCACCAGGCCTTCGGCACGCTCGGCATAACGCCCCAGCCAGAAGAGATTTTCCGCCACCCGGCTGGGCACATCACCGCCGCGCCGCGTCGGCGGCACCACATGGCGCGCGGGGACGATGAGGGTCTCCTGTTTCTCCGGTTCGGAGGCAAGCACCCAGGTGTCCTTGCTGGCGCCCCCACGTTGACTGGAAACAAGATAATCCCCCGGCGAGGCGGAGACACGGGTCAGCCCCCCCGGCATCACCGTATAACTCTCTTCCTGGCTGACAAGGTAGCTGCGCAGCACCACGTGTCGGGGTTCGAGCGCACCGCTATCACTCAGCACGGGCGCAGCCGAGAGTTCGGCCCGCTCCTGGGCACAGAAAAGATGGGGGCGTGCCTCGATCTCCCTGACAAGCCGGTCGCGAGCTTCATTGTCCAGGGACGAGGCCAGCAGGGTGCGCGGCCCCTTGCCAGGCGACAGTGGCTTGATCACCAGGTGCTCCAGGTTCGCAAGAACATGTCGTCTATCCTGATCGTCGCCACACCACCAGGTCTGCACATTCTGCAACTGGAGGTCTTCACCGAGGAAATGGCGGCACAGGGCGGGCATGTAAGCCATCAGTGCCGGGTTCTGCAATACCCCGCTGCCGAGGGGATTGGCGATGCGCACGTTGCCCAGTCTTGCAACCTGCAGCAGGCCGGGCACGCCAAGGAAGGAGTCACCGCGCAGTTCGAGTGGGTCGCAGAATTCGTCATCCACGCGGCGGACGATCACATCGACGCGCTCCAGATGACCGAGAGTGCGAATCCACACGTGGTCGTCACGCACCGTGAGGTCCGCGCCCTCGACCAGGGTATAGCCAAGGTAATTCGCCAGGTAGGCGTGCTCAAAATAACTTTCGTTGCCGACACCCGGCGACAACAGCACGATGCGCGGTTCGTCGACACCCGATGGGGCAAGGGCGTTCATGGCATTGCGCATGGCACGGAAGAAGGGCGCCAGGCGGTGCGCATGGGAGTCGCGGAACAGACTCGGCATCACCCGCGACATGACGATCCGGTTCTCCAGCGCATAACCGGCACCTGAGGGCGCCTGGGTACGGTCTGCAATCACCCTGATCTGTCCATCGGGCAATCGCGCCAGGTCTGCGGCATAGAGGGGCAGACTGGTGACAGGGCCCTGGCACATGCCATCGCAGGGGCGCAGAAAGGATGGGAAGGCATACAGCAGTTCCGGCGGGATGATGCCCTGGGCGATGATCCGTCGTGGACCGTAGATGTCCTTGAGCAGCAGGTTCAGCAGCTCGGCGCGTTGAATCAGGCCACTTTCGATCTGTGCCCATTCCTCACTGCCGAGCAGCAAGGGGATGAGATCAAGATCCCAGGGACGCCCGATCCCCAGCGGGTCCGAATAGACGTTGTAGGTGACATCGTTGTCGCGGATCAGGCGCCGGGCCTCGCCATAGCGGCGGCGCAGCTCTACCGGGCCCAGGGTTTCGAGGGACTGACGCAGATAGGACCAGTGTGGGCGTGACTCGCCCGGGCCCGTACACATCTCGTCATACATGCCGTCGAGGGGATGGTAGGCGCCGCACAGTGTGCGCTGTTCGGCATCGGCAGTGGTTTGATGGTCGGCCATATCTATCCGTCAAACTCGCCTGCGGTGCTCACAGCGTGCCGCTTCGTGCCAATCCTTTAGCACCCCGGTGTGAAGCGGAGGTCGAGGGTATGAGGAAACTCCGGATTGGGTTCTTCTTTGGGAGGCACCATCTTACCCGGCGTATGTCCATACGGCCAGAAACGGGCAATGCGCCGCGCCTCCGCCTCGTTCGCATTGACCGGGAAGGTCTCATAGTGACGTCCCCCCGGATGAACCACGTGATAGGTGCAGCCAGCAATGGCGTGTTGATTCCAGGTATCGACGATATCGAACACCAGGGGTGCCTGGATCGGGATCGTCGGGTGCAGGCCGGAGGGGGGCTGCCAGGCCTTGTAACGCACCCCGGCAACGAATTCACCACGGGTGCCGGTATTTTGCAGGGGCACGGGCCGTCCATTGCAGGTGATGACATGCCGGCCATCGGTCATGCCGGTCACCTTGACCTGAAGACGTTCCACAGAAGAATCCACATAGCGGGAGGTGCCGGTGGATGTCACTTCTTCGCCCAGGACATGCCAGGGTTCTATTGCCCAGCAGAGTTCCAGCTCGATGCCCTGTTCGTTGATCCGTCCATAGTGTGGGAAACGGAACTCAAGGAATGGCGCGAACCATTCGAGCTGCATTGGATAACCCGCATTCTGGAGATCGCAGATGACATCCTTGAAGTCCTGCCAGACGTAGTGGGGCAGCATGAAGCGATCATGCAGTTCGGTACCCCAGCGCACCGGTTTGCGGGTATAGGGCTCGCGCCAGAACCAGGCGATCAGCGCCCGCAACAACAGCATCTGGACATTGCTCATGCGCCGGTGAGGCGGCATCTCGAAGGCACGAAACTCCACCAGTCCGAGACGTCCGGCCGGCGAGTCCGGCGAGTAGAGCTTGTCGATGCAGAACTCGGACCGGTGAGTGTTGCCGGTGACATCGATCAGCAGGTTGCGCAGCAACCGATCCACCAACCAGGGTGACGGCACCTCGCCCTCGGGCATCTGCTGGAAGGCGATCTCCAGTTCATAGAGGCTGTCGTCACGTGCCTCGTCCACCCGGGGTGCCTGGCTGGTGGGACCGATGAACAGACCCGAGAACAGGTAGGAGAGGCTGGGATGGTTCTGCCAGAATGTCACCAGGCTGCGCAGCAGGTCCGGGCGCCGCAGCATGGGGCTGTCGGCGGGTGTCGGGCCGCCTATGGTCACGTGGTTGCCACCACCCGTGCCGCTGTGACGGCCATCGAGCATGAATTTCTCGGTGCCGAGCCGGGTCAACCGCGCCTCCTGGTACAGGATGGCGGTGTTACGCACCAGTTCATCCCAGGAAGAGGCCGGGTGGATGTTGACCTCGATGACGCCAGGGTCCGGGGTGATCGCCAGGTGCTGCATACGGTAATCGTGCGGCGGCGGATAACCTTCCAGCAATACCGGCATCTTCAGTTCGGCGGCGGTCGCCTCGACTGAATTGACAAGATCAAGATAACGCTCCAGATGTGTCAGCGGCGGCATGAACACATACAGCCTGCCATCGCGGGGTTCGACACAAAGCGTGGTGTGGATGATCTCGTAATAGCCGTTCTCTCCGTCTGCGGTCAGGGCCTCGCCTGCTGGTAACGGCGGCACGGGTGGCAGTTCGTCATAACGCCTGGCCACCTCGCCCCAGGTATCCCCCAAGGGTGGGCGGGGCTCGAAACTGCATCGCTCGGTGACCGACTCGCGGTGTTTCTTGTCTTCCCAGGTCAGAGAATCCAGTGGAAGGCGCAGCCCCATGGGGGAGTCACCGGGTATGAGGAAGAGGTGGTCGCGCCGGAAATGCCATTTCTGGCTGTACCAACGCCCTTCCGTCTCCCCATCAACCCACTTCAGGGGCAAGGCAAAGCCGGTGATCTCATCCAGGCCGCGTTCAAACAAACGACGCAGACGGGCGCGTTCTATGGGGTCCTTCAGCTTGCTGTCCAGGGGGTCCACATTGTCTGGCAGCGTACCCTCCTTCCAAAGGTAATACTGCGCATCCTCGAATGCGGGCTCGAGCGTTTCATCGGTGAGACCGAGGTAGCGCACCAGTGTCTCGCTGAACCGCCTGGCATCTGCCGGCCCATGCCCGTAGTCCATCTTCTCATCGGCAAGCCAGCGGTCATCGTGCCAGACCGGGACGCCGTCCTTGCGCCAGTAACAGTTCAGCGCCCAGCGCGGCAATGGCTCCCCTGGATACCACTTGCCCTGGGCATAATGCAGAAAGGCACCAGGAGCGAACTGCTCACGCAGTCGCTTGAGCAAGGTACCGGCGAGTTCGCGTTTGGTGTCACCCAGGGCCTGGGTGTTCCATTCGGCCCCATCCATGTCATCAATGGAAACAAAGGTGGGTTCACCGCCCATGGTGAGACGGACATCGTCTGCCTGCAGCTGGGCATCCACCGTGTGGCCAAGCTGCATGATGTTCACCCACTGTTCATCGCTGTAAGGCTTGGTGACCCTCGGGTCCTCGTGAATCCTCCGCACCTCGTTATGAAAATAGAATTCGACCTCCGCCTTGTCCGACCCGCCGGTGATCGGGGCGGCGCTGACGGGGTCCGGTGTACAGGCCAGTGGGATGTGCCCTTCTCCAGCGAAGAGACCCGATGTGGGGTCGAGGCCTATCCAGCCCGCACCCGGCACGTAGACCTCGGCCCAGGCGTGCAGATCAGTGAAGTCGGCCTCCGGGCCCGACGGCCCGTCCAGTGATTTCTCATCCGCCGTCAGTTGTATCAGATAGCCGGAGACGAAGCGTGCGGCCAGGCCGAGCTGACGCAGGATCTGCACCAACAGCCAGCCCGTATCGCGGCAGGAGCCCAGTGCCTTTTCCAGGGTCTCCTCGCAGGACTGGATCCCCGGTTCCATACGGATCGTGTAGTTGATCGTCTTTTGCAGATCACGGTTCAGATCAACCAGGAAATAAACAATGTGCCGCCGCTCCTCGTCCGTCGTCTCGAGCCATTGCGCATACCAGTTTTCGACCCACTGCTTGAGCAGCGGCCCCTCCTCCATCACCTCCCGGTAAGGAATCAGTTCGCGCTTCAGTTGCTTGTCGTATTCAAAGGGGAAATGTTCGGCATAACTCTCGACGAAAAAGTCGAAGGGATTGATAACCGTCATCTCGGCCACCAAGTCGACCTCGACACTGAACTTCTTCGTTTTCTCGGGGAAGACCAGTCGGGCGATATAGTTCCCGAAGGGATCCTGCTGCCAGTTGATGAAGTGCTCTTCCGGCTCGATACGGATCGAGTATGAATGGAGTGGCGTGCGCACGTGGGGCGCGGGACGGAGCCGGATCAAATGGGGTGAGAGGCTCACGAGACGGTCGTACTTGTATTCGGTCTTGTGGTTGAGCGCTACGCGAATTGCCATGTCATACCTGCAGGTTGGTGATTATTCCCGTGCCAATCTCATCGCAACTGACAGGATCGATTGTCCGTGTTTCATCCCGGCGACACTCATGCACGCCAGATCGCAGACCTCATGAGGGCTCCGTCCTTCACGCCGTCCAGATAACATCGGCATAAAACATGCCACTTCCTCTCGACGAGCATATACCTGAATTACTCCCACAACCGGCCGATCATCGCCATCGGTTGCACACATTTAGGGCGCACGGCAATCGGTCAGTGCCGAACCGGTGCATCCCGACACGCATATGCCCAGCTAATGGGCGACGCTAAAGAGCCCGGCCCCTGTTGCATGACTGGCACAAGGCTTGCTCCGGCATTGCGACAACACAGGAAGAGACGGTCACGACTTCGAGGTCAGAAAGGATGGAAAGGCGTCAGATCCACTTTATCGGCGGTGAGAAAGGGGGTGTGGGGAAGTCCGTGGTTTCACGGCTGCTCGCTCAGTACTGGATCGACAATGAACGCTCCTGGAAGGGATTTGACACGGACCGTTCCCACGGTGCCCTGCTGCGCTATTACGCCGGTTTCGCCGAACCCATAGACACTGCCCATGTTGAGGAGCTGGACAGGGTCATCGAGACGGCGGTGGACGCCGAGCCCAATGTATTGGTCGATCTGGCCGCCCAGACCGAGGCGCAACTCCATGACTGGGTGGATGACGGTGGCTTGCTCGATATGTCGGAGGATCTTGGTGTGGATCTCCGCTTCTGGTATGTGATGGACGATGGCAAGGATTCGGTGAATCTGCTCACCCGCCTGCTCGACCGGCATGATGGGCAGGGACGTTACGTGGTCGTGCTCAATCATGGGCGCGGTGATGACTTCAGCCTGTTTCATGACTCCCACGCCGCGTCACGTGTCGAAGAACTGCAGGTCCCCGTCCTCTCCCTGCGGGCATTGCACAGGCCCACGATGCGCAAGATCGACCAGTTCGACAAGAGCTTCTGGGCAGCGGTCAACAACACCAATCCCGGGGACGGTGAATGTCTGAACATGATGGAACGTCAACGAGTAAAGGTCTGGCTGAGACACGCCTATACTGAATTCAGCCGGGCGGGTGCCTGAGCATCATCTCGAAAGAGGCCCTGTCTGCCTCATACGAATGCAACAGACGGACCAATGCGCCACCGGAGGGCATGGACAGGGCCCTGTCACAGCAACACGGAGTAGATGAAGCCGGTAATCAGGGTGCAATATCCCATTGGCACAGTTAGTGCTGCCAGTTCAGTCAGACACACAGCCGGGCCCTTTCACGATTGAGGGCTGGGGCAAGTCCATCACCCGGACAGAGACGGAGGTCACCATCCGATCATGAGTGCGCTGCTGTACCGCATACTGCCCGCGAGTCTGCTGCTGTTGTTCGCATGGATACTCATGACAGGCAGTACACAGCCGGAGGAACTGGCCACTGGCGCACTGGCTGCCATTGCCGTGGCCGTGATTTCCCTGCCCTCACTGCGCCTGCTCGAGGATATTCGCTGGAGCCTGTTGCTGCCCTGGCACCTGCTGCATTACCTCGGTGTGTTCTTTCGTGCACTCATCGAATCCAATATCGACATGGCGCGCCGGGTCATCTCCCCGCGCCTGCCGATCTATCCTGCCATGGTTGAAATCCACACCGAGCTGCATTCACCGCTGGGGCGGCTTCTGCTTGCGAACAGCATCACCCTTACACCCGGCACCCTGTCCGTCGACGTAAACGAGGATCGTCTGCGTGTGCATTGGATCGATGCCAGGGGTGCCGAGGAACTTGCGGCTGCCACGCGGGCAATAGCCGCACGTTTCGAGCGCCCACTTCAGCGGATGGTGCGATGAATCCGATCGAAATGCTTGCTTTTCTCCTGATCACGGCCGCCGTACTGCTCGTGTTGTACAAGCTCTACCGCGGGCCCACGGTGCATGACCGCCTGGTCGCTGCCGACACATTGGGTGTGACCACCACGGCAGGCCTGGTCTGGCTGACCAGCATCTTCTCCAACCCCATCTATCTCGACGTCTCGCTGCTCTATGGCGCCCTCGCCTTCGTTGGTGTGGTAGCGGTGGCCCGTGCCCTAGAGGGAAAACCATCGTGAGCCTGATCGCTGACCTTCTGTTGCTGCTCGGCGCTTTTTTCATATTCCTCGCCGCGCTCGGTCTGTTGCGTATGCCCGATGTCTACACCTGTCTGCAGGCAGGGACGAAGGCCGCCACCCTGGGTGCCATCGCGGTCATTACCAGCGTCCTGTTCGATCACCCCGAATGGTGGGGCAAGCTGCTGGTCATCCTGTTCTTTATCCTGCTCACATCACCCGTTGGCTCATCGACGATCGCCCGGTCTGCCTTCATCCTCGGCCACAAACCCTGGCACACCCCGCCCAAGGATGAAACATCATGATCTGGCTGACGGCATTATCCGTGCTGGTGATGGCCGCCGCGGCAATCGCAGTGGTACGGCTGGGTAATCTGATGGCAGCCGTGGTGGCCTCTTCCGTGGTTTCCCTGGCCCTATCCGTGGTCTTCGTGATCCTGCGCGCCCCTGACGTCGCCATGACCGAGGCAGTGGTCGGTGCCGGTCTCAGTGGTGTGCTGCTGGCCATGACCCTGCGCAAACTCGGGAACGAGGAGGGTGTCGATGACGAGGATTAACAACCTCACCGGTCTCCTGTTCACCCTCGGCCTGACATTGCTGATCGCTGCCCTGCTGGTGGATCTTCCCTTCGGTGCGACACCGATGACCACTGGCAAGGCGATCCTGGAGGAGGCCCCTGCCCGCACGGGTGCCGCCAACACGGTGACCTCGGTGGTGCTTGCCTATCGCGGCCTGGACACCCTCGGTGAACTGAGCATCCTGTTCGTCGCCGCAACAGCCGCCGGGTTGGTGCTTGGATCAGCAGGCAGGAGGCAGCCGATACAATATGGCGGTTTCATCCTGCATACCGCGGCCCAACTGCTGTTTCCTTTCCTGCTGTTGCTGGGCATCTACATCATCAGTCACGGCCATCTGACGCCGGGCGGGGGCTTCCAGGGTGGGGTCATCCTTGCCGTGGCGTTTTTCCTGCCACTCCTGGCAGGCAGCAACAACGCCTTGGGCAGCACCGCCATCACCTTGCTGGAAGGTTTGGCCGGCACTGCATTCATCGTCATCGGACTGCTGTCACTCGCCAGCCAGGGCCATTTTCTCGCGCCGCTGCTGGGCAAGGG
>JANTHH010000005.1 GCA_024762485.1 Chromatiales bacterium | reverse complement strand
GCCGGATCGGGCTTGGCCGCCCCCACCTGTTCGGCGCTGAAGGCGTGATGGAACAGCCCCGCCAGCGGGGTCTGTTCGAGTTGGGCATTGCCGTTGCTCAGGGCGATCAGGGTGTAGTCGCGACGCAACTGCCGCAGCACCGGGATGACCTCAGGATAGGGTTCGACCTCGTTGCGATGATGGCGGAACACCTCGCAGGCCGGCTCCGCCAACGACGATGGATGCCCATAGGCCGGCAGCAACTGCTGCAGCGCAACACGCCGTATGGCGCTCAGGTCGTGGGCCTGGCCGGGGTTGGCCTGTGCCACGCTCTGCCGGTGCGCCCGCAGGCTCGCCACCGTGTGGGCGCTGGCCAGGGCCGGTGCTGCCACCTGCAGCCAGTCATGCATCGCCTGCTCAGCACGCAGGATGGTCGGCAGGCAGGGCCACAGGGTATCGTCGAGATCGAGACAGATCAGGCGGATCGGCGAGGGGCCCACCAGCGACGGTGACAATTCAGACGGCGACGCTCAGCAGGCCACGGCGGCGCAAGGCTTCGAGGACGATATCCACGCTCTCCTCCAGTTCCTGCTTGTCGGTCTCCACCACAATCTCGGCTGCCTCGGGCTCCTCATAGGGCGACGAGATACCCGTGTAATTGGGGATCAGGCCGGCCCGCGCCTTCTTGTACAGGCCCTTGACGTCACGCTCCTCGCACACGTCGAGACTGCACTTGACGTAGACCTCGAGGAAATCGCCGTCCTCGAACAGGTCCCGCACCCGCTGGCGCTCCTCGCGGAAGGGCGAGATGAAGGCGGTCATGGCGACCACCCCCGCCTCGGTGAACAGCTTGGTCATCTCGCCGATGCGACGGATGTTCTCCTTGCGGTCCGCCTCGCTGAAGCTGAGGTCCGAGCACAGGCCATGGCGCACGTTGTCGCCATCGAAAACGAAGGTGCGGGTATTGAGCTGGTGCAACCGCTCCTCCACCGCGTGGGCAATGGTGGACTTGCCGGACCCCGAAAGCCCGGTAAACCAGAGCACGAAGCTCTTGTGACCGTTCATCGCCTCACGGCGTGCCCGGGTGACGGTGGCCTCGTGCCACACCACGTTCTCGCTCTTGTTGCTGCCTGTCATGGAGATCGTCCTGCTCTCGGTGAAAAAAGGGATTCAGTCTTCCAGCTGGTAACGGTTGCCGCAGTAGGGGCAGACCGCTTCACCGGTCTCCTCGATCGGCAGGTAGACCCGCGGATGCATGTTCCAGACCTCGTGCTCCGGCAGGGGACAGCTCAGGGGCAGGTCTGCCCGCTTGACCTTGTAGACGGTCCCGCCCCGGGACTTGGTTTGCTGCTCACTCATGTCGGCTCCGTGTGATGTTTGCTCTGGGACTGTGTCGGCCGCGATTCAGGATACCTTCGTCAGCCACTCGGTATGCAGCGGGCTGCGGCCGTGCACCACGTCGAAATACTTTGCCTGCAGGTGCTCGGTGATCGGCCCGCGGGTACCGCTGCCGATACGACGGCCATCGACCTCGCGGATCGGGGTCACCTCGGCGGCGGTACCGGTGAAAAAGGCCTCGTCGGCGATGTAGACCTCATCACGGGTGATGCGCTTCTCCACCACCTCGATGCCGGCTTCGTCCGCCAGCTGCATGATGGTGCGGCGGGTGATGCCGTCCAGCGCCGAGGTCAGGTCCGGGGTATAGAGCACACCGTCGCGCACGATGAACACGTTCTCGCCCGAACCCTCCATGACATACCCCTCGGCGTCCAGCAGCAGGGCCTCGTCGTAGCCGGTGGACACCGCCTCCTGCAGCGCCAGCATGGAATTCATGTAGTTGCCATTGGCCTTGGCCCGGCACATGGTGATGTTGACGTGGTGGCGGGTGAAGGATGAGACACGGATGCGGATGCCGTTTCTCATGTTGTCCTCGCCGAGGTAGGAGCCCCACTCCCAGGCCGCCACCATGCAATGAACACGGAGATTGTCGGCACGGATGCCCATCCCCTCCGAGCCGTAGAAGCACATCGGGCGGATGTAGGCGGAATCGAGCTGGTTCTCGCGCACCGCATCGCGCTGTGCGGCGTTGAGGGTGTCGCGATCGAAGGGCATCGGCATGCCGAGGATGTGGGCGGAGCGGAACAGCCGGTCGGTGTGCTCCTCGAGGCGGAAGATCGCCGTGCCCTGCTCGGCGTGATAGGCCCGTACACCCTCGAACACGCCCATGCCGTAATGCAGGGTGTGGGTCAGCACGTGGGTCTTCGCCTCGCGCCAGGGCACCATCTCGCCATCGAGCCAGATCACCCCGTCGCGGTCCGCCATCGTCTGCATCTTCATCTCCAGCGTCGTGGCGGGCATTCGGTGGCCCGCCGTTTCAGTCATTCATCAGTACCCGCCAGGCGCCTTCGACCAGCGCCCGCTGCTCGCGGAACTCCGTTTGGTCCACCAGGCCCTGCCGTTGCTGCAGGGCACTGCGGTGATAGGCGGCGCGAAACCGGCGGTAGGCATCGGCGAGCTGCGTGCCGCTGATGCCCTCGAGCAGCCGGTGCCGTTCGAGTCCATCCAGCAGCCGGACATTGTCCGTCCACTCGACCAGGTCCGGGTATTCGCTGGCCCAGCGCAGGACGGAATATTGAACCATAAACTCGATATCGGCGATACCGCCGACCCCCTGCTTGAGATCGAAATGATTCTCGTCACTCCGGTCCAGGCTGGCGCGCATTTTCTCGCGCATCTCCCGCACCTCGCGGCGCAGTGCATAGGCATCCCGCTGCTGGGTCAGCACCTCGCGACGAATGACAGCGAAGCGGGCCGCCACCGCCTCGTCTCCGGCCACCGGCCGGGCGCGCAGCAGTGCCTGGTGCTCCCAGATCCATGCCTGTTCCCGCTGGTAGCGCTCGAAAGCCTTGATCGAACTCACCAGCAGGCCCGACTGGCCATTGGGACGCAGCCGGGTATCCACCTCGTAGAGCTGGCCGGAGGGGGTGCGGGTATTGAGCAGGTGAACAACGCGTTGGGCGAGTCGGGCGTAGAACTGTTCATTGCTGATCGGGCGTTTGCCGTCGCTGCTGGCACTGCCCTCGGCCGCGTACACGAACACCAGATCGAGGTCCGAGCCATACCCCAGTTCGATGCCGCCGAGCTTGCCGTAGCCGATGATGCTGAAACCGGTCGCGCCCTCCGCCAATCCGCCCGGTCTGCCGTGGCGTTCGACCAGGTGCTGCCAGGCCAGCGCCAGCACCCTTTGCAGCACCACTTCGGCGATCTCCGTCAGGTAGTCACTGACCACCATCAACGGGATGGCCTCGCCGAGATCCGCTGCGGCCACACGCAGGATGTTGCCGTGGGCGAACTGGCGCAGTGCCTCCATCTGCTGCTCCAGATCCCCGGGCTCCACCCGCTCAAGCAGCGTGTCCAGCTCCGCCTCCAGCTCCTTGCGCGCCAGCGGTGAAAAAAGGCGGCGCGGATCAAGCAGCTCGTCGAGCAGGATCGGCTGGCGCGCCAGCTGCTGCACCACCCAGGGACTCTGCGCGCTCAACTGCACCAGCTGGGACAGCGCCAGAGGATTCTCCACCAGCAGGTCGAGATAGGCGGTGCGGTTGGCGATCGCCTCCAGCAATTCCAGCAACCGGCACAGCGCCGCATCCGGGGATTCGCTCCGGGAGGCGGCCTGCAGCAGCAGCGGCATCAACTGGTCAAGGCGCTCGTGGCCACGGCTGGACAGCCGGCGGCAGGTGGCAGAATCGCGGAAAGCCATCAGTCGCCGCGCACACTCCTCCGGGTCGGCAAAGCCAGCGGTCACCAGAATGGCGGCCAACTCGTCCGCGTCCAGCTCCCACCAGGCGGCGGCCACGCCCTGTCCACTGTCCGACTCGGCCTGGGGCGCAGAGAAACTGCGGTCAAAGTGCCCCTGGACCCGCTCCCGATGCTGATTCAGCTCGGCCTCGAAGACGGCCCAGTCGGCGTAGCCCATGGCATTGGCGAGGCGCCGCTGCCCTTCCTCGTCTGTCGGCAGCAGATGGGTCTGCTGGTCACGCCAGGCCTGGATACGGTTCTCCGTCAGGCGCAGGAAGCGGTAGGCAGCGATCAACTCCGAGACCGCATAGTCGGGCAGATGACCGGCCGCCTGCAGTCGCTGGAGCACCTGCTGGATGGGACGGATGCGCAGCGCCGGCTCGCGCCCGCCTCGCACCAGCTGGAAGGCCTGGCCGATGAACTCGATCTCGCGGATGCCGCCGGGGCCCAGCTTGATATTGGCATCCATGCCCTTCTTGTGCAGCTCGGCGCTGATCATGCGCTTCATCTCGCGGATCGATTCGATGGCGCCGTAATCGAGATAACGGCGGAACACGAAGGGTTGCAGCATGGCCTCCAGCGCGGCGCGGTCCTCCGGCTCGCCGGTGACCGGGCGCGCCTTGATCATGGCGTAGCGCTCCCACTCGCGGGCATGGGCCTGATAGTAGGCCTCCATGGCATCGAAGTTCAGCGCCAGGGGTCCGGCACTGCCGAAGGGTCTGAGTCGCATGTCGACACGGAACACGAAGCCCTCCGCCGTCTGATCGCTCAGCATCTTGATCAGCTTGCGGCCAACGCGGGTGAAGAAGTCCTCGTTGGCCAGTGGCTTGCGGCCATCGGTGCTGCCGGCGGCGGGGAAGGTGAAGATCAGGTCGATGTCGGAGGACAGGTTGAGCTCACGCGCGCCCAGTTTGCCCATGGCCAGCACCACCAGTCGCTGCTCGCGCCCTGCTGCGTCGCGCGGCACCCCCCAGCGCGCCACCGCCCAGCCATGCAGCAGTGACAGGGACCGCTCGATACAGCACTCCGCCAGATCGGAGAGGTCTGCCAGGGTCTCGTCGAGATCGGCCCGCTGGCTGATGTCGCGCCAGATGATCCGCACCATCTGATCGCGCCGGAAGCGGCGTAGTGCAACCGACAGTCCCTCCTCGTCGACCGTGCCGGACAATGCCTGATCGAGCTGCCGGGTCATCTCGCCCGTCGCCAACGGTCGTTCCAGCAGGCCGTCGGTCTGCAGCCGCTGGAACAGGCCGGGCTCCCGCAGACACTGCTGGGCCACAAAGTCGCTGGCATCCCAGACCCGGTCGATCTCGTCGTTCCAGGCGGGCCCGGGCAGGGGGATGGCCGCGGCCTCCAGGCGTTGCCGCCAGTCGGCGCGCAGTTGCTGCAGTCGTGGTGTGGGATCGGGGGCTGTAGTCATCGATGGCGCTCCTTTGCGCCATTCTCGCACAGCCCCGGAAAGACGTGTGGCGGGCCGGACGGCCCGCCGTGGAAGTTACCGGGTTGCCAGGGTGGCGAACTTCTTCAATGCCCCGGTCATGCCCTCGACCAGCTTTGCGCGGTCGGTGATGTGATGGCGGGCCGCCATCCAGGCCGGATCGTTCCAGCCCACATGCACCTTGCCCGCCGCATCCTTCCAGACCAGGTATTTCATCGGCAGATCGATGGCCGCGGTCTGGTTGCTCTGCATCATCAGCGTTCCCTTGTTGGGATTGCCGAAGATCAGCAGCTGGGTGGGGCGCAGTGCCAGGCCCACGCCCTTTGCACCCTTGGCATGGTCGATCCGTGCAAACACCCTGAAGCCCTTGTCTCTGACGACCTTCTCCAGCCGGTCCATGGTCTCGCTGACACTGTAAGGGCTGTCGATGGCCACCAGTCCGTCGGCTGCCTGGGCGGCCAACGGCAACAACAGCACGGCCAGCAATATGGCTCGAATCCGCATCCTTTCTCTCCTCAGTTGAGTTGATTGCCCCACCAGCATAGCGGTTGTGAGGAACAAAACGCATGACTGACGCACAGAACGGCCATCAAGCCCGGCCAGAGGCTGCCGACAACCTGTTGACTGGCACAGGCAAGGTCATGGAAATGGAAGCACAGACTGAGAAACCGCGGATCCTGTTCGTCGACGACTCGCGGCTGATCCGCGTGGCGGCGCAGCGCATCCTGAACGAGGATTTCGATATCCGCGAGGCCGGGGACGGCGAGCAGGCCTGGCAACAACTGCTTGATGATCCGGACATCGCGGTGGTCATCACCGACCTGTCGATGCCGGCCCTCGACGGCATGGGCCTGCTGGCGCGCATCCGCCGCAGTGATGACGAGCAGCTGCGCAATCTCCCGGTGATCATTCTCACCGGCAAGGAGGACGAGGAGAAGGCCCGCGAGGACGCCCTGGCAGCCGGTGCCACCGACTTCCTCAGCAAGCCCTTCGATTCCGTGCAACTGCTGGCTCGCACCCAGGCCCAGGCCAGCTATCGCCAGCTGCAGCAGACCACGCTGTCACTGGAGGAATCAGCCCTCGCCGACCCGCTGACCGGGCTGGCGAACCAGCAGCACTTCCTCGTTCAGGGGAGCAAGGAACTGGCCTTTGCCAAGCGCCACACCAGCCCCTTCGGTCTCGCCCTCATCAACCTCGAGGACTTCGGCACGCTGTATGAACGCCATGGCAAGCAGGCCGCCTCCCGGCTGTTGGTCGAAAGTGCCCAGCGGCTGCAGGAACTGGTGCGCCAGGAGGACACGCTGGCGCGCATAGGCACCACCCACTTTGCCCTGATCCTGCCGTTCACCACACCCAAAGGCGCCCGCCAGATGGCAGAGCGGGTGATAGCGCAGTTCTGCAGCAGCAAGCTGCGGGTGGGCAGGGACGACATCGCCATGCGCCTGAGTATCGGGCTGGTGGCTGAAACACCCGACGACTCCACCACCTTCAAGGGCATGATCCAGTCGGTGAAGCAGCAACTTGCCGCAGCCAGCCAGGCCGGAGGGGGTCGCGTCTGCGGTTGCGAGCAGCAAGTCGAGCCGCTGCCGGCTCCGGACCTGATGACCGCCCTGCAATGGCTGGCCGAGAACAAGCCCGAGCGGGTGGCGCCGCACCTGCCCGTGCTGCTGGGCCAGCTGCTGCCCTTGCTGGAACTGGCCCGGGCAACGCTGGGCCTGGAGCTGACCGAGGGAATCGAGCAGCTGCACCTGCAGGCGGCATCCGGTGATGCGGTGATCGGTCACGGCGGCTGAGGCGCACCCGGCCAGTGGCCGGGTCAGGAGGCGAGGGTCTCCATCAGGTCGATCATGAACTCGGTATCCTCCTGTTCCACCGGCTGCCAGCCGTCGAAGCCGAGACTGCCGAGGACACCGGCGCCCTTGGTGTCCTGCGCCATTCCCAGCAGGGCGGACTGCAGCTGCTGTCGCTGTCCCCCCAGCCCCGGCCCGGTCAGCAGCACGTGTTCGATGACACTGATCTGGCTGCGGATGAGCACCCGCAGGCGCTTGCGGGTAACCGGGGAGAGGCCATCAAAGGCCGCACTGAGGAAAAATCCCGCGCCGGCCTGTCCGCTCAGCAAGGCCTTGGCCACCAGCACGTAGCTGTCGCAGGCGTCGAACGTCACGGTCTCCTGTGACAGGTCTGCGGACTCGAGCATCATCATGCTCATCATGTGCACGTGGGGATCATCGGTGGTGGCAATGCGGATGCCGGGCTGCAGGTCCTCCACACACTGCCACGGTGACGCGGCCTCGACGGCGATCACCGCCTCGTCGCACTGGCCATCCGGCCGCGCGAGGGGCACGAAGCCCTTCTCCCGCACCAGCATGGCGGCATCGAACGGGTTGGCATAGATGATGTCGACCTGGTCTGCGGCGATGGCCGCCCGCTGGGCGGCAAAGTCGTCGTAGAGTGCGAGATGGACCGGTGTGTCGAGCTGCCGCGCCAGCCAGGTATTGAAGATGTACCAGCCGGAGAGCCTGTCCGGGGCGAAGTCCGGGCTTACCGTGAGATTGAGGGTCATGTCGCTTGTGCCCCGCCCATGGCCGCGTAGCTGCGTGCGCTCTCTTCCACCCGCCGGCGCGACGGCTTGCGACGCACCGAGGTGTAGCCGACCACCTCGCCATGGCGGAGATTTGCGATCACCGTGGCATAGACCCAGTAGCAGGCCCCGTCCTTGCGCAGGTTCTTCACGTAACCGTGCCACTTGTTCCCCGCCCGGATGGTCTCCCACAGGTCCTGAAATGCGGCGGCCGGCATGTCGGGGTGCCGCAGGATGCTGTGCGGCTGGCCGATGAGCTCGGCCTCGCTGTAGCCGGACATCTCAACGAACGCCGCATTGACATGGGTGATCACGCCCGCGGTGTCGGTGCGGGAGACGATCAGCCGGCCATCCGGAAAGGGGATCTCCCGGTCGCTGATTGTTGCCAGCCGCTCGCTGCCATCTTGATAGGTCAGAAGTTGTTCCCGCACCACCTCGCCTGTCGCCGCTGCCGATCCGCTCACCGCACAGCCCTCCACGTATCTGTTGCCGTCGGCCGCCTCATGCCGCGTAGGCGGAGGCGAGGTTGTCGAACAGCTTCCGGCTCATGCCGGAGATGGCGAGGAAGCGGTCCAGTTCTTCGGCCAGGGTCCCGCTCTGGAAGGACTCCTGCATCACCAGCAGAGAAAAGCCGAGGATGGCGTTGATGGCCTGCATCGCGGCCGCCATCCGGGCGGTGTCGCCCTCACAGGCCGCTGCGACCACCGGCAGCAACTCGCCCTGGATCAGGGTCATGCCACCGGACATGAACTCGACCGGCAGCTTGACCCGGACATGAACGCTGCCGACGTTGTACATCTGCCGGGTGTAGTCCTCGTCATAGGGTCCGGAGAACAGGCTTTCCAGCCATTGCCGGTGGGTCGTCCTGAGACTGTCGAGTCGTCCTTCCAGATGGCTCGCAGTCTGGGGGATGTCCTGCAGTGTCTGGTAGAAACGGTCTGTCACCAGCTCCAGCTGGGGGACGATGTCGGGAGCCAGCTCGACCAGCAGCGCCTCCCTGTCTGGCGTGAGGCCGGTGAAAGACTTGGCGTATTGTGTGAGTTCCGCATAGTTGACCGATGACATCATCGACTCCTTTATTGGTGTGTTTGCGTGCAGGACATCACCCGCTCAGCCCGCCCCTGATAACGACGGTGAGTACGAGATGGTCGCCGCTGCCCGCGCCCTGATCAGACCAGCTTGGTGGTTGCCTCCGCGGCACGTTTCACATCCAGGAAGATGAGTCCGAGCTTGGCATCGGGCTTGGCAAGCACCGTCAGTACCGCGTCCTCACCGGCGCCGATCATCAGCACATAACCGGTGTCGCCCTTGATCAGCACCTGTTCCAGTCCGCCCCGTGCCAGTTCCGTGGCCGTGCGGTCACCCAGTGACAGCATCGCGGCACTCATGGCCCCCACGCGGTCTTCGTCCATCCCCGCCGGCAGCAGGGCCGCCATCATCAGGCCGTCTGTCGAGATGACAGCCGAGGCCTCGATATCCGCCGAGGTTCCGTTGAGCTCATTGAGAATCGAAGTGAGCATATCTGCACGCATGGATTGTTACTCCCAGTTAAAAGCAATAAGAAAACCCGGCCGATGGTGCTGTCTCCACAGCATCAGGCCCCTGCATAACGGGTACTCAGTACCCAGACCAGTTCCACCAGCTCCGGCTGGTGCAGGTTCGGTACACCACTGAGCACCAGGACAAAGCGCTGCCGGCCGATGTACAGCGGCCAGAAACCGACTTCGCTGTGGCCACCGGCCCCCACCACGGCCCAGGCACTGCTGGGCAGCGACATGTTGCGGTTGAGCAGCCGGTGGTGGCGCTGATGCAACAGCCCCAGGTCCGCGCTCAGCGCGGATAACTCCTCGGCCGTTTCGTGGTGGTAACCATGGCTCGAGACATAAAAACCCTGGCTGTCAGCCAGCAGTGCCTTGCCGTCGCCGGCCAGTCCCTGGAGGATCGCCGGCAGTGCCTGGTCGAGTGGTCCGCCGGGAACTTGCTGGCACTCGGAAAATCCCTGGAGCAGTCCCATCTCCTGCATCCGGTAGAGCAACTCCAGTGATGACAGCTCGTCCGTTCCGGTCAGCGTCAACAGGATCTGCAGCGACAACAGCGGACTGTCCCCGGTCTGCATCAGGCCGAACAGGACCCGGCGGGCGGGCTCGTCATCCGGGCTGGCGCTCGCGTAGTAGGCACCCGCGGGTGTCGGTGTCACGAACAGGTCCGGCTGCAACTCGAATTCAGCCATGCGCACTGACCCTTGGGTCCAGGCTGTAGAGCAGGGCCTGCACCAGGATGGAGATATCCCGCTGCTTGCGCGCATCCGCCTCGAATACCGGCACGTTCAACGATCGCGCTCTCAGGTGTGCACCGTAGTCATGCAGACCCGGCGTCTGCTTCAGGTCCATTTGCGTGATGCCGATGACCAGCCCGGTCTTGTCGATGAAGCCGCGGAAGGCATCGAGATAGAAATCGAGATCGGCGAAGGGGTTGTCCCGGGTGTTGTCGATCAGCAGAACCAGTCCCAGCCCACCCTCTGCAAGGATCTCCCACATGAAATCGAAGCGCTCCTGGCCGGGGGTGCCATAGAGATGCACACGCTCGGTGTCGCTCAGATGCAACATCCCGTAGTCCATCGCTACCGTGGTCGAGGGCTTGCGACTGGTGGTCATGTCACTGGCCGACTCGTCGGTCCGCACTACCGGGACATCACTGAGTGACTGGATGGCCGTGGTCTTGCCGGCGCCCACAGGACCACTGAAAACGATCTTGTAATTAGCCATGCACCACCTTCCATTGTTGCTGCACCATTGCCCCGGTTCCCTTCAGTTGCTTGCGCCCAGGTAGCCCAGCAGGCGACGGAACAACCCACCGTTGCCCCGGCCCTTCACCTGCGTCGCGACAGCGGAATCGGCAGATGCAGGGGCCACCGCACTGATGGCGTGCGCCGCACTGTAGAAGCTGAACACGTAGCGGTACTCGATCTCGAGGATGGCGGCAGTCTCCAGCAGCGATACCGGTCGCTGTGACCACAGCGCAGCAATCTGCATGGCGTGATGAGGGATGAAGATACGGGTGAAGTTCGGCCAGTATGCGAGTTCCACGGCCTGCTCCGGGTTCGTACCGACGGGTATGCGCCCGAAGGAAGACCACAAGGCCACTTTCCACAACAGGCTGTCCTCGAACTGCAACCGGGGCTCAGGGCTCTCCCTGTCGGCGGCGCCCAGTTCAGCCACCGGCAGAAACTCGGTCCTGATCGCATCCGACCCGCCGGGGATCATGCAGATGTTGCGCAGCAACTGCTCTCTGACATCGCATTGCACCTGCCGGGTATCCGGGAAAATCGTCAGGCCGCGACTCACGCCGTCGAGGATCACCCGCAACGCCATGCCCCGTTGCTTCGCACTTGCGATGGCCGCTTTCAGTGCACCCTGAAAATAATCCTGCGGATCATAGAAACACCGGTGTCGCCGCTGTTGACTGGCGTAATCCTCTTCACCCAGGTTTCCATAAGATGGGTGCCGCCGGCGCTCGGTGCATGCCATGCCAGCGGCGCGCACCGGGTCACGCAACTGCAAGTCATCGCGCACCTCGCAGCGCACTTCTCTCAGCTCCCCAGTGGCCGCGAAATCCGCCTCGCCGGCCTTGTCCTGTGTAGCAGTGCAATCCAGCAGCCGCAGTTCTGCTGGCCTGTTTTCCTGGTGATGCGAGCGGGCACGCTCGACGGCTTCCAGTAATTGGGCCGGACGGGCCGGCTTGGCCACCCAGATCACCTCCTGGTGAGTCGGCTCACGGACCGAGAGCGCGATGAGCGGACCGGCAAACTGCCTGCAGCAGTCAGCATAGAGGCTGGCAGCATCCGTACCATCGAGATCGATGATCCCGATTTCGGCATCCGCGATGGACTCGACCACCTGGCAGCGGGCCTCCCTGCGGGCATCGAAAAACATCTCGATGGTGGTCCGGGCTCGCCTGGAAAAGCCGATGGTGGTCACGCGCAGCGGACGTGAAGACGCTTCATCCGCCTCCCGCTCAGCGCGGCGACTCCCTGCTGACATTTTTTTACCATCCACCCCATCCATTCGAATCCCTTCACCAGGCATCGACACACACCACCCTCAACAAATCGTCACACCATGAAGACAACACAAAAATCAAAAATGGCCTGCTGGCCTGTTATGAAGTATGGGCACATGACGCACACGTGTTTATTCCTCTACTTACTTTTTCACGTGAGCGTCTTCACACAATTTCCGGCCATGTGAATACACTTCATCATTCACATAAATTAATTCCCCGCGCACCTGACGGATAACATTTTCATTTCCTTCAATCGATGGCTGGATGATTCCTGGCGGCGCCATCCACCCCTGTCATTCCCGATCCATCACGAACATTCGCTCACTTTGCCCAGCCTCCGATCCAGCGCGCCTATTGCCGCGGCGTCCTGGGCATGCCGGTATATCTCGTACAACTGCCTTGTGATGCGGGGGTCGTCGACACCGCGCTCCATTGCCGCCTCCAGCACCTTGCGCGCCGGTTCGACCTGCCCATACTCCAGATAACCGAGCGCCTCGTCGTAAGGGCAGCCGTACTCGCCTGCCATACGCTCCCGTCTGCTCACCAGCCGATGGCCACCCGTGTAACCCAGGGCCAGAACCGAGTGTCGGGCCTGGGCTACGCGCGTATCCATGGCCGACAAACCATCTGCCACGGAAGCCTCGAGAAACGTCAGGTGAGCGACGGTGAGCACGGGTTCAGCCACATTCAGGCATCGATGCTTCAGGGGTTCGCCGGCTTCTCCCAGGACGATGAACAGGTCGACCAGTGCACCGAACAGCGCTGCCTCGCCGCCTTGTTTCGCCAGCAGGAAAATCCGCTGGAGATGCGTCCGCAGGTCTGCAGGATTCTGCTTCACCAACGCCGCAAGAAGCTGCCCGGTGCCACGCTGACCGGCCTCGGCATGGAGATGCAGCCGGTGATTTCCAGCCACACGGAAAAACATCTCGTGCGCCTCGCCTCGCGCCACGGTGGTCGAGGCGGTGCCGTGAGCAACCACCACCGGGATACCGGCGGATTGCACCCTACTCACAGGCTGACGCCGTCAATGCCGACCCGGGATGACAGATTGCAAAACTTGTATCAGGCATAAAATGGTATTTCACAGTAGAAACAGCGCCGACAACAAAACAACCGGACCGATCATCCAGACATGAAAAAATCATCATCTGAAAAACAAACTATTCGCCGGAGAAACATTTGCCTTTAATGGCTACACAGAGACATAGACAACAAACCCCATGGATATCAAGGAGACCCAGTAAAACCTCTCGCGGCCTCACATAAAAATATGAAGTGGAATCGGTATCACGAACCCGATTCCTGCCGTGATCTGGTTCACCACGTCCATCGCAATGGCAACGCCCCCGAGCAGACGGCAAAAAAAAACGGACCCCGGCATCTGCCGGGGTCCGTTGTCTTTCAGGGTCTCGCTATGCGAGGCCTCAGGTGGCCGGATGATCTAACGTCACCCGGGGGAGCGCATTACATCATGCCGCCCATGCCACCCATGCCGCCCATGCCACCCATGTCAGGTGCAGCCGGCGCCTCATCCTGCGGCTCTTCCGCCACCATGCACTCGGTGGTGATCATCAGACCCGCCACGGAGCAGGCATTCTGCAGTGCAGAGCGGGTGACCTTGGTGGGATCAAGGATACCCATCGCGACCATGTCGCCATATTCGCCCGTACCGGCGTTGTAGCCGTAGTTGCCTTCACCGTTAGCCACCTCGTTCAGGACGACCGAAGGCTCACCACCGGCGTTGGAAACGATCTGGCGCAGCGGCTCTTCCATGGAGCGGCAGGCGATATCGACGCCCACATCCTGATCGTGGTTGTCGCCCTTGACCTCGATGCTCTTGAGGGCACGCACCAGGGCCACACCGCCGCCGGGCACCACGCCTTCCTGCACCGCGGCGCGGGTGGCGTGCAGCGCGTCCTCGACGCGGGCCTTCTTCTCCTTCATCTCCACCTCGGTGGCGGCACCGACCTTGATGACGGCAACACCGCCGGCCAGCTTGGCCAGACGCTCCTGCATCTTCTCGCGGTCGTAATCGGAGGTGGTCTCCTCCATCTGCGCACGGATCTGATCGCAGCGGGCCTTGATGTCAGCCTCGACGCCGGCACCATCGATGATGGTGGTCTCTTCCTTGGTCACCAGCACGCGCTTGGCATTGCCCAGCTCGTGCACGGTGGCCTTCTCCAGGCTCAGACCGACCTCTTCGGAGATCACGGTGCCACCGGTGAGGATGGCGATGTCCTGCAGCATGGCCTTGCGGCGGTCGCCGAAACCGGGGGCCTTGACGGCCACGACCTTGACGATGCCACGGATCGAGTTCACCACCAGGGTTGCCAGGGCCTCACCCTCGACATCCTCGGCGATGATCAGCAGCGGCTTGCCCGCCTTGGCCACGGCCTCGAGCACGGGCAGCAGATCGCGGATGTTCGAGATCTTCTTGTCGTGCAGCAGGATGTAGGGATCTTCCAGCTCGGCCGTCATGGTCTGCTGGTTGTTGGCGAAATAGGGAGAGAGGTAGCCCCGGTCGAACTGCATGCCCTCGACCACGTCGAGTTCGTTCTCCAGTGCGGAACCGTCCTCGACGGTGATGACGCCTTCCTTGCCCACCTTGTCCATCGCCTCGGCGATGATGTCACCGATGTTGGCATCGGAGTTGGCGGAGATGGTGCCGACCTGGGCGATCTCCTTGTGGTCGGCACAGGGCTTGGACATGGACTTGAGCTGCTCGACGGCGGCGCCGACGGCCTTGTCCATGCCACGTTTGAGGTCCATCGGGTTCATGCCGGCGGCGACGGCCTTGAGACCTTCGCGCACCATGGCCTGGGCCAGCACGGTGGCGGTGGTGGTACCGTCACCGGCGACGTCGGAGGTCTGCGATGAGACCTCTTTCACCATCTGCGCACCCATGTTCTCGAACTTGTCGGCCAGTTCGATCTCCTTGGCCACGGACACGCCGTCCTTGGTCACGGTGGGGGCGCCGAAGGACTTCTCCAGCACCACGTTGCGGCCCTTGGGCCCCAGGGTCACCTTGACGGCGTTGGCCAGGACATTGACGCCGTGCAGCATCTTCTGGCGGGCGTCATCTGCAAATTTTACGTCTTTTGCGGTCATTGCTATTTCCTTGAATTCGTTTGATGTGGAACGTCAGCCGTGATCGGGCCTCAGCCCTCGATCACACCCATGATGTCTTCTTCGCGCATCACGAGGACTTCCTCGCCACCGACCTTCACCTCGGTGCCGGAGTACTTACCGAACAGCACCTTGTCGCCCACCTTCACATCGAGGGGGATCACTTTGCCGCTGTCGGTGATCTTGCCGTTGCCAACGGCGATGACCTCACCCTGAATGGGCTTTTCAGTAGCGGTATCCGGGAGCACGATGCCGCCGGGGCTGGTGCGTTCTTCTTCCATACGACGAACGACCACGCGGTCGTGCAGGGGACGAATATTCATCTCTGGCGATCTCCTTTGAGACTGAAGACTGAAAGTGTTTCTGAATAACGATTTGCGCAGTGCGCTTGTTAGCACTCTATCTGAGTGAGTGCCAATATAGTGGCAAAAGTCTTCAAGTCAAGGGTCGGCAGGGCAATTCGCCGGAGGCACCGGGGCACCCGGTGATTGACTCAGCGGTCGTCGTCCTCGCGGCGCCAGTCACCTTCCAGGGTGCGGGGCGCGTGGGGGTGGCGCGCACCCTCAGGCCCCGGGGCGGGCCGCAGGTTGGCGTAGCGACGCAGGAAGGCGATGATCAGTGCACGCCGCAGCGGCGGGATCAACAGGAGGAATCCGATCGTGTCGGTGATCAGGCCCGGCAGCAGCAGCGACAGGCCGGCCAGCAGCAGCGCGGCGCCCTCCAGCATCTCCATGGCCGGTATCCCGCCCTGCGCAGTCACCTCCTGGACGCGGAACAGCACCTTCAGCCCCTGCAGGCGCACCAGCAGCCCGCCGAGCACGGCGGTGAATACCGTCAACGCGATGGTGGAAAAGGCACCGATCCTGGCCCCGACCTCTATCAATAGATAAAGCTCGACCAGGGGTGCGCCGACAAACAGCAGCAACAGCAGGATTCCCGGAGACATGCCGCCAGCTTATAGAAGGCCGTGCCTTTTCCACAAGGCGAAACAACCGTGAACAACATCCGGTCATTGGCTGAACGGGGTTTACCCCATGGCGCCAGTTGCTCTATCGTTGCGCGATGACCGACCCCGTGCTCCTGGTTATGTGCAGCTGTCCGGACGCCACCACCGCCCACGCGCTGGCTGACAGCCTGATCGATGCACGGCTCGCCGCCTGCGTGAACATTTCAGCGCCCTCACGGTCAGTTTACCGATGGCAGGGCCAGACGGAGACGGCCGAAGAGATCCTGCTGAATATCAAGACCCTGGCGGGGCGCTACCCCGAACTCGAACAACATATCCGCCAGCGTCATCCCTACCAAGTCCCCGAGATCATCGCCCTGCCGGTGACCGAGGGACTACCTGACTACCTGAAATGGGTGGAGGAACAATGCAAGCAATAACAAAAATCGGGCTCCTGCTGCTGACCCTGATGGCAGCTGTGGCCGCCGCGGCGGCAGAGAAACCGCTCGACCCGGATCAGGCCTTTCGCATCTCCGCAGACATGGCCAGCGACAACCAGGTCCGGGTCAGCTGGAATATCCACGACGGTTACTATCTCTACGCCGACAAGTTCCGCTTCAGCACCAGCACCCCCGGCATCACCCTCGGCGACCCGCAATTGCCGGACCCACAGATCCGCCATGACCCGGTGTTCGGCGACATCCCGGTCTATCGCGGTCCCACCCACGTCATTCTCCCCATTGAGCGCGCAGCGAACGCACCGGATTTGCTGACCCTGAAGGTGCGCACCCAGGGCTGCCTCGAGAGCGACCCCTGTTACCCACCGCACATCCAGACCATTCTCGTGGCCTTGCGCGCCAGTGCTGATCAACCGCCACCGGTTGATACCAGCAGCCTGAGCGAACCCGAGGTACAGGGCACGCCGACCAGCGACCAGGAAACGGCATCGCCACAGCCCCCGCCAGCCCCACCTGCGGCAGAGGCCGCCAGCCCGCTGGCCGAGCTCGGCGCACTCGGCGACACCCTGGGACTCGGCGGTGACGACGACCTGCTGTCACCCGAAGAGGCCTACCGCTTCAGCGCCGAGGTGGTCGATGGCCGCACCCTGCAGCTGCACTGGACCATCGCCGACGGCACCTACCTGTACCAGGACAAGATCAAGCTGTCGCTGCAGGGCGAAGGGGTCGCACTGGGTGATTACACGCTGCCCAAGCCGAAGATCAAGCCCAACCTGATCCGTCCCGACGGCAGCGTCGGCGATGTCGCCATCTACGTGCACGGTATCGACCTGACTGTGCCGCTGTTGCGCAGCAACACCGCCGCCACCACGGTGGAGCTGACCGCCCGCTACCAGGGCTGCGCCGAGCGCGGCATCTGCTACCCGCCGATGAAGAAGAAACTGACGCTGAGCCTGCCGGCAGTCGACACCGCCGACAGTGCCGCCGCGGTGAGTACTGCCGCGAAACAGGCTGCCGCACCGGCCACACCGCCCCGCAAGGTCTCCGAGCAGGACCAGATCGCCGGTCTGCTGGCCGGTGGCAATACCGCACTGATCGTTGCCAGCTTCTTCGGCATCGGGCTGCTGCTGGCCTTCACCCCCTGCGTGTTCCCGATGATCCCCATCCTCTCGGGCATCATCGCCGGCCAGGGCGCCAATATCACCGCCCGGCGCGGCTTCACGCTGTCCCTGGTCTACGTGGTGGCAATGGCCATCACCTACACCATCGCCGGGATATTGGTGGGGCTGTTCAGCGTCAACCTGTCCGCCGCGCTGCAACACCCCGCCGTACTGGTCCTGTTCGCCGGCGTCTTCGTCGCCCTGGCGTTGTCCATGTTCGGCTTCTATGACCTGCAGCTGCCCGCCAGCCTGCAAAGCAGGCTCACCGAGATCAGCAACCGGCAGAAGGGGGGCAGCTATGCCGGGGTCGCCGTCATGGGCCTGCTCTCGGCTCTGATTGTCGGCCCCTGCCTGGCGCCGCCGCTGGCCGGCGCACTGATCTTCATCAGCCAGAGTCAGGATGCAGTGCTCGGCGGCCTGGCGCTGTTCGCCATGGGCATGGGCATGGGCGTTCCGCTGCTGTTGATCGGCGCCTCCGCCGGCAATCTGCTACCTCGCGCCGGCGCCTGGATGGACGCGGTCAAGGCCGTGTTCGGCGTGATGATGCTGGGTATCGCCGTCTATCTGCTGGAACGTCTGGTCCCCACCTACCTGTCGCCGATGGTGCCGATGCTGCTGTGGGGCATGCTGCTGATCGTCTCAGGCGTCTACATGGGCGCCCTCAGGCAGCTGCCGCCGGAGGACACCGGTTGGCCGACCCTGTGGAAGGGGCTCGGCGTGGTGATCATGGTCTACGGCGCCCTGTTCCTGGTCGGCGCCGCAGCCGGCGGCAAGGACACCCTGCAGCCGCTGCGCGGCGTGGCGATCGCCAGCGGCGGAGGCGGCGTTGCGGAGGCGGCACATCCGACATTCAAGCGCATCAAGAGCGTGGCCGACCTCGAACGCGAGCTTGCCGCCGCCAAGGCTGCCGGCAAGCCGGTGATGCTCGACTTCTATGCCGACTGGTGCATCTACTGCAAGGAGATGGAGGCCAAGACCTTCCCCGACCCGCGCGTCGCCGCGCAGATGCAGAAAATGATCCTGTTGCAGGCCGACGTCACCAAGCAGGACGAGGACGACAAGGCGCTGCAGTCACGGGTTGGCATACCCGCACCGCCGGCGATGATCTTCTGGGACCGCAACGGCAAGGAGGTGAAGAGCTACCGCCTGCTCGGCTTCATGGGCCCTGAGGAATTCGCCGCCCATCTGCAGGGAGTCATGCAATGAAACGTCGACTGTTCGGCCTCGCACTGATTGCAGCGGTCACCGGTATCCTCGCCGCCCTCTACTGGCAGGACATCGGTGAACTGCCACCGCCACCCGTGCCACCTGAGGACACAGCCAAGGCCGCAGCCCCCGTCGAGCAGCTGCCGGATTTCAGCTACCCGGACCTGGAGGGGCGGCCACGGCACATCAGCGAGTGGAACGACAAGGTCCTGGTACTCAATTTCTGGGCCACCTGGTGCCCGCCCTGCCGTGAAGAAACACCGCTGTTCGTCGCCCTGCAGGAGGAATACGCCGACCGCAATGTCCAGTTCGTGGGCCTGGCCATCGATGACAAAGAGGCGGTGATCGAGTTCGCCGACACCTATGGCGTGGATTACCCGATCCTGCTTGCCGACATGGAGGCGATGAAGCTGAGCCGGCAGCTCGGCAATCGCTTCAACGGCCTGCCCTACACCCTGGTGGTGGCGCCCGGCGGCAAGATCGCGGCGCGTCACTTCGGCGGCATGAAGCGTGAGCAGATCGAGCCGCTGCTAAAGCGTCTGACAGCGCACAAATAGGCATCTTCACGCTGGACAAACCCTGCGCATTCCCCCAGAATTCCCGACAATTCTGGAGGAATCGACGCAGATGGCGGCAAGTTGTCCGCCGGCACGTTCATCAAGGCAGCCCCGTTCATGGCCCACATCCTGCTTCTCAATGGCCCCAACCTGAACCTGCTCGGCAGCCGTGAGCCGGCGCACTACGGGGCGGACACCCTCGACGCCATCGAACGGCACCTCAGCGATCTGGCCGATACAGCGGGGCACCGGCTCAGCCACTTCCAGAGCAATGCCGAACATCAGCTGATCGAACGCATCCACCAGGCCGCTGGACAGGACATCGAGTTCATCATCATCAACCCGGCGGCACTCACCCACACCAGTATCGCCCTGCGCGATGCCCTGCTCGGCGTGGACATCCCGTTCATCGAGGTACACCTTTCCAACGTGTATGCCCGCGAACCCTTCCGCCACCACTCCTACCTGTCCGACAAGGCGCTCGGGGTGATCAGCGGACTCGGCGCCCAGGGTTACGAATTCGCCCTGCAGGCAGCGATCCGTCGCATTGGCGCATCCACATAGATCCATCACGCATTATCCGAGGCCAAGCTTCATGGACATCCGCAAAGTCAAAAAACTCATCGAGCTGCTGGAAGAATCCGACGTCGCCGAGATCGAGATCCACGAGGGCGAGGAATCGGTGCGCATCAGCCGCAACAGTTCCACCGTTCCGATGATGGCCGCCCCGCTCGCCGCATCGGCCCCGGCTGCACCCGCACCAGCTGCAGCGCCGGCCCAGACCGACACCGCACCCGCCGAGCCCGAGCTCGAAGGCCATGTGATCCGCTCGCCCATGGTCGGGACCTTCTACCGCGCGCCCTCGCCGGGTGCATCCCCCTTTGTGGAGGAGGGCCAGTCGGTCGCTGTCGGTGACACCCTGTGCATCATCGAGGCCATGAAGATCCTCAACCAGATCGAGTCCGACAAGGCCGGCACGGTGAAAAAGATCCTGGTGGAGAATGGCCAGCCGGTCGAATTCAACCAGCCCCTCTTCGTGATCGGCTGAGCCGCTCACTTGCGTCAACACAACCTGCGAACAAGACTGCCATGATCGAGAAGATCGTCATCGCCAACCGGGGCGAGATCGCCCTGCGTATCCTCCGCGCCTGCCGCGAGATGGGCATCAAGACCGTGGCGGTGCACTCCGACGCCGACCGCGACCTCAAGCACGTGCGCCTCGCGGACGAGTCGGTCTGCATCGGCCCCGCCGCCTCGACGCTGAGCTATCTCAACGTACCGGCACTGATTGCCGCGGCCGAGGTGACCGATGCCACCGCCATCCACCCCGGCTACGGCTTTCTCTCGGAAAACGCCGACTTCGCCGAACGGGTCGAAGACTCCGGCTTTATCTTCATCGGCCCCAGGGCGGACACCATCCGCATGATGGGTGACAAGATCACCGCCATCGAGGCCATGAAGTCCGCCGGTGTGCCGACGGTACCCGGTTCCAACGGGCCGCTGGACGAAGACGACGAGCGCACCCTCCGTCTGGGCCGCGAGATAGGCTACCCGGTGATCATCAAGGCCGCCGGTGGCGGCGGCGGCCGCGGCATGCGCGTGGTGCACTCCGAAGCCGCCCTGCTCAATGCCATTTCGCTGACCCAGGCCGAGGCCGGGGCCGCATTCGGCAACCCGGTGGTGTACATGGAGAAATTTCTCGAGAATCCCCGCCACGTCGAGTTCCAGGTACTCGCCGACACCCACGGCAACGCCATCCACCTGGGTGAGCGCGACTGCTCCATGCAGCGCCGCCACCAGAAGGTGGTGGAGGAGGCCCCGGCCCCCGGCATCACCGAGGAACAACGCGAGCGCATCGGCGGGCGCTGTGCCGCCGCCTGCCGCGAGATCGGCTACCGTGGTGTCGGGACCTTCGAATTCCTCTACGAAAACGGCGAATTCTATTTCATCGAGATGAATACCCGCGTCCAGGTCGAGCACCCGGTCAGCGAGATGGTCACCGGCGTCGATATCGTCAAGGAACAGATCCGTATCGCCGCCGGCGAAGCACTCAGCTACCAGCAGGACGACATCCAGCTGCGCGGCCATGCGATAGAGTGCCGCATCAATGCCGAAGATCCGGACAACTTCATGCCCAGTCCCGGCGATATCACCCAGCTGCACATCCCCGGTGGCCCCGGCGTGCGCGTCGACACCCATCTCTACAACGGCTATCGGGTGCCGCCCCATTACGACTCGATGATCGGCAAGCTGATCACCCATGGCGAGGACCGCGCCAGTGCCATCGCACGCATGCGCACGGCACTGTCCGAGATGGTGATCGATGGCATCAAGACCAACATCCCGCTCCAAGAGCGGATCATGCGCGACACCCATTTCGCCGACAGTGGCGCGAATATCCACTACCTGGAAAAGATGCTCGGCCTCTGAGACGGCGCTGGGAATACCCCGCCCCCATACCATGTCCTGGCTGCAGACCCATCTCATCGTTGACAAGGCACAGGTGCCACTCGCCGAGTTGTTGTTCGAGGAGCTCGGTGCCCTCTCGGTGACCCTGGAGGATGCGGCAGACGAGCCCATGCTCGAACCAGGCCCCGGTGAAACCCCGTTGTGGCGCGCGACCCGTGTCAGCGCCCTGTTCGACGGCGCCACCGACGCCGACCGCCTGCGCATGGCCATCAACCAGGCGCTCAACGCCGAGACCAGCCGACGGCTCACCCTGGAAATACTCGAAGACCGTGCCTGGGAGCGGGCCTGGCTGGACAACTTCCGGCCCATGCGATTCGGCCAGCGGCTGTGGATCTGCCCCACCGGCATGAGCGTCGAGGCCGCGGATGCCGTGGTGGTCAACCTGGACCCCGGACTGGCCTTCGGCACCGGCACCCATCCAACCACCGCGCTGTGCCTGCAATGGCTGGACGCCGCCGACCTCGCCGGCCGGACGGTGATCGACTTCGGCTGCGGCTCCGGGGTGCTCGGTGTCGCCGCGCTCAAGCTCGGCGCAGCGCATGTGATTGCCATCGACCACGATCCCCAGGCACTGCTGGCCACACGCTCGAATGCCGAGCAGAACGGGGTCGCCGACCGACTCAGCGTCCAGGGCAGCGACGCCCCCCTGCCGCCGGCCGCCGACGTGGTGCTGGCCAACATCCTCGCCAACGTCCTGATCGATCTGGCACCCCGGATCGATCCACTGGTCGGACAAGCCGGTGCGCTGGTGATGTCAGGCATCCTCGAGCCCCAGGCAGCGGATGTCCTCGAGGCCTATCGCCGCCATCTGGACTTCGCCCCGGTGGTGCTGCAGGATGGATGGGCCCGTCTGGACGGCCAGCGAAGACCATGACCCATGCATACCCGTTGCCCCAACTGCGGCACCCTCTACCGCATCGATGAAGTCGAACTGAAGAAGGCCGGGGGCCAGGTGCGCTGCTACCGCTGCAGCGAGGTCTTCGATGCCTTCAAGGCCGCCGGCGACCAGCCGGGGCCGCGGGCCGAGGCAGCCCGCCCCGATGAAACCGACCAGCCGATCAACGAGGAGAGTCTCGAACCCGACGAGCTGGCAAGCGAGTTCCGCAGCATCCTCCGCCCCTCGGAGCCGGCCGACGAGCTCTTCAGCGAACCCGCCAGCACGCTGTTCAGCGAATCCGTCGACGAGTCCACCATCCCCTCCCTCGCCTTCGATGACCTGGCACTCGACGACGACCGGCTCCCGGACCCCCATGACCACGGCGATCTCGCCACAGAACTGACCACAGTGACCGATGAACAGACGCCGGACGACCAGGAGGCCGACGCCATCCTCGACCTCGGTACCCGCAAGCCACGGCCAGCCCACCGCCTGCTCTACGGCATCCTCGCCCTGCTACTGACATTTACCGCCATCAGCCAATGGCTGTGGCTGCAGCGCGACACCCTGCTGCAGCAGCCCCGCTTTCACCGGCTCGCCGTACAGGCCTGCGAATGGCTCGGTTGCGAGCTGCCGCCACTGCGCGATCCCACGCGCTTCACCATCCTCGAACGCCGGCTGACAACCCCCGCGGATGCGACATCACCCATGCGTCTGAAGCTGCGTGCACGCAACACCGCCGACTTCGCCCAACCCCTGCCCGACCTGCAGATCGAACTGCTGGACAAGACCGGCAAGACCGTCGCACAGCGGCGCCTGCACCCCCGGGACTACCTTTTCCCGGCGCAGACCCGGGACCTGCTGATACCGCCGAAGGAAGTGATCACTATCGATCTCACGTTCGCCAATCCTGGCCTTGAATCCAGTGGTTTTCGCCTCCAGTGGCTGTAACAAAACCCCCTCGAACTGTTCAATAAATAAACACTTGCGCGGTTGTCATTTCCGCGTAACATGACCCGCCTGCTCGCTCCTGCAACCACGCGCCGACATAATAAAAGCCATGCAGATAGGCCCGTACAAACTGGCGAACCGACTGATACTGGCCCCCATGGCCGGGGTCACAGACCGGCCCTTTCGGCAGCTCTGCCGCCGGCTCGGTGCCGGCCTTGCCGTGTCCGAGATGGTGACCGCCGACGCCAGTCTGTGGGGCAGCCGCAAGACCGTGCGCCGGCTCGACCACCGGGGCGAGACGGGCCCGATCTCGGTGCAGATCGTCGGTGCCGACCCGGCCCGGCTGGCAGCCGCGGCACGTGCCAACGTGGGGCATGGCGCCCAGATCATCGACATCAACATGGGCTGCCCGGCGAAGAAGGTCTGCAAGACCGCGGCCGGCTCGGCCCTGATGCAGGACGAGTCGCTGGTTGGCCGTATCCTCGACGCCGTGGTGAATGCCGTCGAGGTCCCGGTAACGCTGAAGATCCGTACCGGCTGGGATCGTGACAATCGCAACGGCCCGGCCATCGCCCGCATCGCCGAACAGGCCGGCATCCAGGCCATCGCCGTGCACGGCCGCACCCGGGCCGACCGGTTCACCGGCCAGGCCGAGTACGACACCATCGCCGACATCAAGCGCCAGGTGCGTATCCCGGTACTTGCCAACGGCGACATCGACTCGCCGCGCAAGGCCGCCGCAGTGCTCGCACACACCGGCGCCGACGGCCTGCTCATCGGCCGCGCCGCCCAGGGTCGGCCCTGGATCTTCCGCGAGATCGACCATTACCTGAGTACCGGGCAGCACCTACCCGCACCCGGTCCGGGCTGGGTGTGCGAGCTGTTGCTCGAACACCTCGACCAGCTTTACAGCTTCTACGGCCCCGTCCACGGGGTCAGGGTGGCACGCAAGCATATCGCCTGGTACAGCCGCAGCCAGCCGGACAGCGCCGGCTTTCGCCAGCAGGTGAACCGGGCCGAAAACACAAAGGAACAGACGAGACTGATCAAACAATACTTCAGCAGTCTCGAATCAACGGGGGAGATGGCGGCATGACACTGGACGACACACATCATCAGGACAACCAGCATAGCGGAGCATTTGCGGTGTCAAAGAAACATCAGAACGAATCACTCAGCGACTGTGTCAGCAAGGCGCTGGACAGCTACTTCAGCCACATGGACGGCTACAGCACCAATGATCTCTACGCCCTGGTGATGGAGGAGGTCGAGCGCCCCCTGTTCGAGAGCGTGATGACCAATACCCGTGGCAACCAGACCAAGGCGGCCGCCCTGCTCGGCATCAGCCGCGGCACCCTGCGCAAGAAACTCGCGCGCTACCAGATCGACTAGATTCCCATCCAACGTGCGGGCGGTCGCGACCGCCCCTCAGACACGAGGTCACTCATGCCCAGCATCACCCGCGCACTGATCAGCGTCTCCGACAAGACCGGCGTCATCGAATTTGCCCAGGCCCTGGCGGCAGCCGGGGTGGAGATCCTCTCCACCGGCGGTACCGCCAAGCTGCTGCGCGAGCACGACATCAATGTCCTGGAGGTCAGTGACTACACCGGGTTTCCCGAGATGATGGACGGTCGGGTGAAGACCCTGCATCCGAAGATCCACGGCGGCATTCTCGGTCGCCGCGGTGTCGATGATGCGGTGATGGAGGAGCACGGCATCGGCCCCATCGATCTGGTGGCGGTCAATCTCTACCCCTTCCAGCAGGCCGTCGCCAGCCCGGACTGCGACCTGGAAACCGCCATCGAGAACATCGACATCGGTGGCCCGACGATGATCCGCGCCGCGGCCAAGAACTATAAGGATGTGGCCGTGGTGGTGGACCCCAGCGACTATCCCGGCATCCTCGCCGAGATGGCCGAGGCTGATGGCGGGCTGAGCCAGGAGACCCGCTTCCGCCTGGCAGTGAAGACCTTCACCCACACCGCTGCCTACGACGGCGCCATCTCCAACTATCTCAGCGGACTCGATCTGGAGGGCAAGCTCACCACCTTCCCCGCCGCACTCAATCTGCAGTTCAACCTGGCGCAGGACATGCGCTACGGCGAGAACCCGCATCAGAAGGCCGCCTTCTATGTCGAGGACAGCAGCGGCGAGGCCAGCGTCGCCACCGCCCAGCAGCTGCAGGGCAAGGAACTGTCGTTCAACAACATCGCCGACACCGATGCCGCGCTGGAATGCGTCAAGCAGTTCGACGAGGGACCGGCCTGTGTCATCGTCAAGCACGCCAACCCCTGTGGCGTGGCGGTAGGCGGATCACTGCTGGAGGCCTATGACCGGGCCTACAGCACCGATCCCGAATCGGCCTTCGGCGGCATCATCGCCTGCAACCAGGAACTGGATGGCGCCACCGCCAGGGCCATCGTCGAGCGCCAGTTCGTCGAGGTGATCATCGCCCCTGCAGTCTCCGAGGAGGCCGCTGCCGCCGTCGCCGAGAAGAAGAACGTGCGCCTGCTGGCGTGCGGCGCCTGGGAGGGCCAGGGCAGCTTCCGCCTCGACTACAAGCGCGTCAACGGCGGCCTGCTGGTGCAGGGCGCGGACCTGGCGCTGTACAACGAGCTGAAGGTGGTGTCCAAGCGGCAACCCACCGAGGACGAGATGCGCGACCTGCTGTTCACCTGGCGGGTGGCCAAGTTCGTCAAGTCCAACGCCATCGTCTATGGCAGCAACAACATGACCATCGGCGTCGGTGCCGGACAGATGAGCCGGGTCAACTCGGCACGCATCGCCGCCATCAAGGCCGAGCAGGCCGGGCTTGAGGTGAAAGGCTCGGTGATGGCCTCTGATGCCTTCTTCCCCTTCCGTGATGGCATCGACAATGCCGCCGGGGCCGGCATCGCCGCGGTGATCCAGCCGGGCGGCTCCATGCGCGACGAGGAAGTGATCGCCGCCGCCGACGAACACGGCATGGCCATGGTGTTCACCGGCATGCGCCATTTCCGCCACTGATCGGCGTCAGCACCTGCTGACATGGGCATCCATCCCAGCGCCATTATCGAGGACGGCGCCGAGCTGCACGAATCAGTCAGCGTCGGCCCGTTCTCCATCATCGAATCCGGGGCGGTGATCGGCGCCGATTGCGTCATCGACTCCAACGTCCGCATCTACGGCGCCACCCGCATGGGCGCGGGCAATCGGGTCTGTCACGGCGCCACCCTCGGTGCCGAGCCGCAGGATCTCGGCTACACCCCGGACAAGAGCAAGCCTCTGACCATCGGCGATCACAACCACTTCAAGGAAAACGTCAATATCAGCCGCGGCGTGAAGACCGGGCACGGCACCGTGATCGGCAGCCACAACTACCTGATGGTCTTCTCCCATCTGGGCCATGACTGCGTGATCGGTGATCACAACATCCTCGCGCCCAGCGCCGTGGTCGGAGGCCACGTGGAGCTGGATCACCATGTCTTTCTTTCCGGCAACGTGGCGGTGCACCAGTTCTGCCGCATCGGCGCCTACGTCATGGTCGGTGGCGTCAGCGGGGTCACCCAGGACCTGCCGCCCTTCACCATGGCCAACGGCCAGCGCGCCGAAGTGGTCGGGCTGAATGTGATCGGTCTGCGCCGCAACGGCTTCGAGCCGCAGGCACGCAGCGCCATCAAGCGCGCCTACAAGGTGCTCTACAAGTCCGGCCTGAAGCAGGCCGAGGCGCTCGCGCAACTGCGCAGCGTCGACGACGAGGCGGTGCAGGAGATCGTACAATTCGTCGAAGGCAGCCAGCGCGGGCTCGCCTCCCACAGCTGAAACCACCAACAGCAGGCAACACTATGAACATCCTTGTCATCGGTAGCGGCGGCCGCGAGCACGCCCTGGCCTGGAAGGCCGCCCAGTCTCCCCTGGCCGACAGGGTCTTCGTCGCCCCCGGCAACGCCGGCACCGCCCGTGAACCGGGGGTGGAAAACGTGGCCATCGGCGTCGGGGACATCGATGCACTGGTGGCCTTTGCAAGGGACAAGGCCATCGGCCTGACCATCGTCGGCCCCGAGGCCCCGCTGGTGGCCGGCGTGGTGGACGCCTTCACAGAGGCCGGACTGAAGTGTTTCGGCCCCACCGCCGGCGCGGCCCAGCTGGAGGGCTCCAAGGCGTTCACCAAGGACTTCCTGGCACGCCACCATATCCCCACGGCGGACTACGCCAACTTCACCGAGATCGAGCCCGCGCTCGCCTATCTGCGCGAGCAGGGCGCCCCCATCGTGGTGAAGGCCGACGGCCTGGCCGCCGGCAAGGGCGTCATTGTCGCCATGACCCTGGAAGAGGCCGAGGCCGCGGTGAAGGACATGCTCGCCGGCAATGCCTTCGGCGACGCCGGCCACCGGGTGGTGATCGAGGAATTCCTCGACGGCGAGGAGGCCAGCTTCATCGTCATGGCCGATGGTAAAAACATCCTGCCCATGGCCACCAGCCAGGACCACAAGCGGGTCGGCGACGGCGACACCGGCCCCAACACCGGCGGCATGGGCGCCTATTCCCCCGCCCCGGTGGTCACCCCGGCGATCCACGCGCGCATCATGGCCGAGGTGATCGAGCCGACCATCAAGGGCATGGCTGCCGAGGGCCTGCCCTACACCGGCTTTCTCTATGCCGGACTGATGATCATGGCCGACGGCCAGCCGAAGGTGATCGAATACAACTGCCGCTTCGGCGACCCCGAGACCCAGCCGATCATGCTGCGCATGCGCTCCGACCTGGTGGCCCATTGTCTGGCCGCACTCGAGGGTCGACTCGACACCCAGCAGACCGCTTGGGATCCGCGTGCCGCGCTGGGTGTGGTGCTCGCCGCCGGCGGCTACCCGGGTGCGTACGAGAAGGGCAAGGTCATCAGCGGCCTGGGCGAGGGCGAGGACGAGACGCGCAAGATATTCCACGCCGGCACCGCCGAGCGCGACGGCCAGGTGATCACCGCCGGCGGCCGGGTGCTGTGCGCCACCGCGCTGGGCGACACCGTCGCCGAGGCCCAGCAGGCCGCCTACGAACTGGCAAGCCATATCCACTGGGATGGCATGTTCTACCGCAAGGACATCGGCTATCGTGCAGTGGCGCGTGAGCAACAAGGCTGAGCAGCGCCGTGCAGCTGTTCACCCCGGCACAGGCACCACTGTTCCGTGCGCTGCTGGCGATCGCGCTGCTCCTGACCACCTGGGCCACCCTGACCCCCAGCCCGGTGCCGCTGGCGGGCGGCAGCGACAAGCTCGCCCACGCCGCCACCTTCGTCCTCCTCGCCTGGCTGGCCGATGCGGCCTGGCCGGCTCGTCGCCCACGCTGGACAGCGCTGCTCCTGCTCGCGCTCTATGGCGGCGGCATCGAGCTGATCCAGGGCACCGTACCCAACCGTGAGCCATC